>JAEZYO010000755.1 GCA_023419055.1 Pseudomonadota bacterium
ATCTGGACGAGATACTTCGTTGTCCGGGGAAAGGCCCGCCGCTACTCGAGACATTACCTAGGAATCCTAGCAGCCTATGCGGCAAGTTTCCCCCGTCACGATCAGTATTTGTGGCAGGGGCTAGGGCCGCGGACCACGGTGTGGGATACCGCTCTTGGACGCGCCGAGCGCGCGCAATGCGAGTTCAGTCTTCTCGCGGCGCCGGAAAGACACTTCCGCTCGAGGCGCGCTCTTCGGCCTGACGGCGAAGATCAGAGAAGTTTTTCTCAACGAGGTAGAGGCGCCGGAGCTCACGCGCGACGGCGATGCGGTTCAGTACGCTGCTCAGGATATAGCGGAGCTCGATGTGCGCGTGCGGGTCCAGATCCCCGGTTTCTATAACCGAGTAGCCGAAGTACTCTGCGCCGATGTGCAGCGGTTCGACGAGGAGCTGCGCGGGGCCGCTGTTCTTGAGGTAGTTCGTCGGAAAGAGCCGACCGACGGGAAACTGTTCCGACTCATTTCGGAACACGACCTCGCGCCCCGTCGACTCGAGGACGACGCGCGCGTGGCGTTTGTTGCCGGCGTAGGTGCAGAGCAAAAAGCGCCTTGGACGGAGCAGGCGGAAGACGCGCGTCATCGCCTGGGCGAGCTCCTGATAACCCGTGGCGGCGATCACCGGCTCGGCCAGCCGCGAGAGCTCCGCGTGCACCCGCTGTGACGCGAGCTGGCGGCGGATCAGCTTGCGGAAGGCGTCGTCGATGAGCTCGCGCTCGTTCGCCGGGGTCGCGGACTTGAAGAAGCTGCGGCGCGAATCCGGGCCGTTGCAGCCGCAGGAGTTCCTGATCACGAGCGCGGTCGTCGTGAGCGTCGCGTCGTTCGGCGACTCGTGCGCCAGGAGCTTCGCCACCAGATCGACGGCGGCCATGCCCTGCTCGATGATCGGCTGCTTCACCGTCGTCAGGGCGGGGGCGACGAACGCGGCTTCCGCCGTATCGTCGAAGCCGACCACCTTTACGGTCTCGGGGATGGCGATGCCCTGCGCCTTCAAGCCGTCGATGGCGCCGATGGCCATGAGATCGTTCGCGGCGATGATCGCGTCGAAGCCGCGGTTCTTGCGCTGACGGAGCGTGTGGACGGCTTCGTAGCCCGAGCGCGCCTCGTAGTCGCCACGCGCGACGAGCGTGGGATCGAAGGTCAGCCCGAAGTCCTTGAGCGCGCCCTTGTAGGCCTCGAGCCGGCGCTGACTGTCGCGGCTCCGCTCGGGGCCCGCGATGAAAGCGATGTGCCGGCAGTCGTGACGCTTCACCAAATGGGCAAACGCCTGGAGGATCCCGACCTCGTCGTTCACGCGCACGACCGCGGTGCGCGCGAGCTCGACCCCGATGCTGACGACGGTGGTGCGGCTCTGATTGACCGCCTCCTGCAGCACGCGATCGCTGTTGTCGAGCGTCTCCGACAGCAGCACGAGTGCGTCGAGCGCCCCCGGGAACGCGACCCCGCTCTCCGTCTGGAACATCGGCGCGTTCGGAAACCCGCCGGCAAGGCCCACGGCGTGATAGCCGAGGCGCGAGAAACGTTGAAATGCCCCCTCGATGATGCGCAGCGAGTACGGATCACCCAGAGTGTCGCCCAGTATTCCGACCAGAGGAGGAGTCACAGGGTTTACTCGAAACAGCAGATGACGTTACGCGAAGTTTAGGGTCAGCTCACGCCCGATCCGCGCTCGACCAAGTGAATTTCACATCGAGCCATGAGCCACAGAGTGCTTGTCCCAGAAGCACCTACATCCACCACCGAGCGCCGTGCTCGAGGAGCCGAAACCCGGAAACCCTTGCTTCGACCCCTCGAACACGCCGTCCCGTCGAACACCCTCGCGAATGACTCGCCCGCTCCGGGACATCGTTCTGCTTCCCTGGGCTCGGAGGGTCACTCCGAGCCCAGGAGAACCGATGAAACTATCTGAATCCGAGAAACGATTGCCGATGGGCCGGCGATCGCAGCTCAGGGCTTGAAGGTGACGGTGCTGCCTTCGATGAAGCCTTGACTTAGGCTGAGCGCGCTGGCGTTGGTGTCGAAGGTGAACGGACCGGGTTGGTTCGCGCCGCCGCTGAACGTGATTGAGTCAATCTCGACGACCGTCGGATTCGCCCAGGGGCCAGAGCCGCCGGCTGTGACTTGGATCGCGATCTTTCGGAGCTTCGTTGCGTCGAACGAGCCGCCCGCGAGAGTAATCGTGATGTCGTGCCACTGGCCGTCCGCGAGGCCGCTGATGTTCTGCCACGGGAACCCGGGGGCCGTGAAGCTTTCGTCCTGCGGATAGATCTGAAGCCCACCACCGCTGCCACTCCCGACAGGGATGCGGAGGCGAACGGTGCACGTGGCCGCCGGATCGCCCGAGACGTCGACCACCGGATCCAACCAGAGCTGCGACTGCGTGTTCGTATCGGCGGCCGTGACTGGAACGGACAGGACCGCGCAGCCGCCGCAAAGCTCCGGCTCTGCTCCGCCGCCGCCCATGCCGCCCACGCCGGGATCGCCGCCCATGCCGCCTACGCCTGGATCGCCGCCCGC
>JAEZYO010001016.1 GCA_023419055.1 Pseudomonadota bacterium
CCCTCCGGCAAGGCCGCGCGCGGCGGCGCGACCAGGGGAACCTCGGGCTGATCCTCTTTGACGAAAGCCCTGCTCACCGGGCGATCCTGCCACCGCCCGGAGCGCTTCGCACCCGCTACCCGCGCACGGCGGAGCGCAGCCGCTCGGCCAGCCGAGTCTTACGCTCTTCTCGCCGCACCTCGCCGAGCGCAAGCTTCAAGGCGCGCGGATCCGCGACGAGGACGCACAGCTTTCGCGCGCGAGTGACCGCCGTATAGACGAGGTTCCGGGACAGCATCATGAAGTGCGCGGTAAGGAGCGGGATCACGACCACCGGGTATTCGCTGCCCTGGCTCTTGTGGATGCTCGTCGCGTACGCGAGCGTGAGCGCGTCGAGATCGGGCTCCTCGTACTCCACCTCGCGCTGCTCGAAGCGCACGACGAGCTCCCGCGACTCGGCGTCCACGGACGCGATCTCCCCGAGGTCGCCGTTGTAGACCTCGCGGTCGTAGTCGTTCTTGAGCTGCATCACCTTGTCGCCGACGCGGAAGGTCGTGCCGCGATATTCGAAAGCCGGGCCTTCCGGGTTCAGGGCCGCCTGGAGCGACTGGTTGAGCGCTATCGTCCCGGCGGCGCCGCGGTGCATGGGCGTCAAGACCTGCACGTCGCGCCGCGGGTCGAAGCCGAAGCGTCGAGGGATGCGCGTCAGCACGAGCTCCTTCACCACCTCCGCCGCCTCCTCGGGGTCGCGCCGCGCGATCACGAAGAAGTCCGGATTCGGCGCGTCGGGGTCGGCGCTCTCCGGGGGTTCACCGTGCAAGATGCGGTGGGCGTTCGTCACGATGCGACTCTCGCCCGCCTGCCGGAAGATCTCGCCGAGGCGCATCGTCGGGACGACGCGGCTGTCGATGACGTCGCGCAAGAAGGCGCCTGGGCCGACCGACGGGAGCTGATCGGCGTCGCCCACGATCACGAGGCGCGCCGTGCGGGGCAGCGACTCGAGCAGCGCCTGCGCGAGCGGCATGTCGATCATCGACGCCTCGTCGACGACCACCACGTCCGCGTCGAGCGGGGTCTGCTCGTCGCGGGTGAAGCGGTTGAGGCGCGGATCGAACTCGAGCAACCGGTGCAGCGTCGTCGCCTCGCGCTTGGTGGACTCGGCGAGGCGCTTGGCGGCGCGTCCGGTAGGAGCGGCGAGGCGTATCGTGAACCTGTGCTTGGAGAGCAGCTGCAAGATGGCTCGGACGATCGTGGTCTTGCCGACGCCGGGGCCACCCGTGATCACGACCACGCGGTGGCGGGCGACCGAGAGCACCGCCTCGCGCTGCGAGGCCGAGAGCTCGAGCTTGGTCTGAGCTTCGAAGGCGGCGAGCGCCTCTTCGGGCGCGGCGAGCGGGCGCTGCTCGTCCTCCACCAAGAGGCGAAGGTGGCGGCTCACGGAGAGCTCCGCGCGGTGGAGCCGAGCGCTGTAGACCGCGCCGTCCTCGACCACCACTCGCTCCGCGGCCCAGAGCGCGTCGATCGCGGCCTCGGCGTGCCCCTGATCGATCTCGAGCATGTTCGCGGCGCGCGTCGCGAGCTCGTCGCGCGGAACGTACGCGTGCCCTTGCTCGACCAGCGCACCGAGCTCGTGCAGCACGCCCGCCTGCGCGCGCTCGGGGTGATCCCCCGCGATCCCGAGGGAGCGCGCGATCTTGTCGGCAGTCTTGAACCCGATGCCGCGCACGTCGAGCGCGAGCCGGTACGGCGAGCGTTGCACGACGCTCGCCGCGCGATCACCGTAGTGTTTGTAAATGCTGAGCGCGAGCCTGGGAGAGGCTCCGTGAGCCTGCAGCAGCATCATGATCGAGCTCACGGCTCGCTGGGAGCTCCAGGCTCCCTTGATCTGCTCGATCCGGCGCGCGCCGAGCCCGCTCACCTCACCCAGGCGCGCGGGCTGCTCGTCGAGGACGCGCATGGTCTCGAGCCCGAAGGTGTCCACGATGCGCTTCGCGTAGACCGGCCCGATCCCAGGAATAATGCCGGAACCAAGATAGCGCGTCAGCCCTTCGATGGTCGTCGGGTCGAGCGTGATGAGCACGTCCGCCTTGAACTGCTCCCCGTGGCGAGGGTCGACCACGAATTCTCCCGTGACTCGAACTCGCGTGCCCGGGCCAACGGCCTGGAACGCCCCCACCACCACGATCGGCCCCCTCCGGCTTCCGGCCCCTTCGAGCGCGCCGAGCCGGAGCACGCGAAAGCCGGTCTGCTCGTTCTCGTAGGTGACGCGCTCTACTTCGCCGCTGAGCGTGGTCGGCACGAGCTCTGTTCTGACGGGGAGCCCGGGGCGTCAATCGCCGCGTGAGACGCGCCGGCCGGGCGCGCGGAAGCTTCTGGCTTGCGAGGCTTCCATGCCGACGCTAAGAAAACTCGAGCGATCTAGCCTCGCCGAATCCGAAACCGCATGAGAATTCACCAACGGCTGCACGCGCGCTGCGCCTGTTCCAGCGCTCCTGGCCCCTTCGTGCTCGCGGGCACCACTCGGCAGTACGAGCGCTCCCGCCCCTTTTCGATCACACACCTCGCGCTCGACCTGGCGCTCGATTTCGCGAAGAAGAGCGTGAGCGGCAGCGCCACCCTGAGCTTCCGGCGCGTCGCCCCCGACGCGCACGAGCTCCGGCTGGACGCGCTCGGGTTCGAGCTTTTGGCCGTAGAGATCTTGAACGGCAAGCGCTCGAGCCCCGCCGAGTACGACTACGACGGCGAGGCCATCGTGGTGAGGGGCCTCGAGCAACACGGCGAGGGGCAGCTCCGCGTCAGCTATCGCGCGACGCCGCGACGCGGCCTCTACTTCCTCGGCCCGGACGACAAGGTGAAGGACCGCCCGGTACAGGTCTGGTCGCAGTGCCAGGACGAGGACGCTCGCCATTGGTTCCCGTGCCACGACAAGCCCCACGTCAAGATGACGACGGAGCTCAAGGTCAGCGTGCCGCACGGCTTCCTCGCGCTCTCGAACGGGGAGCTCGTCTCGTCCGAGACGCCGAAGGCGAAGGGCGCCGCCTGGACCTATCATTTCTCGCTCGACAAGCCGCACCCGAGCTACCTGGTCACGCTGGTCGCAGGGCAGTTCGACGTGGTCGAGGACCGACCCGCGGAAATCGGCCCGAAGCAGATCCCGGTCACTTACTACGTGCCGAAGGGGCGCAGGGCCGACGCCAAGCGCAGCCTGGGCGAGACGCCCAACATGCTCGAGCTCTTCTCGCGCGTGACCGGTCAAGATTACCCCTGGGAGCGCTACTCCCAGGTGGTGGTGAGCGATTTCATCTTCGGCGGCATGGAGAACACCACCGCCACCACGCTCTACGAGTACGCCCTCCTGGACGAGCGGGCCGCGCTCGACATCACGGCGAATGATCTGGTCGCGCACGAGCTCGCCCACCAGTGGTTCGGCGACTTCTTGACCTGCCGCGATTGGTCGCACGCCTGGCTCAACGAGGGCTTCGCCACCTACTTCGAGCACATCGAGCGCGAGCACCGGCTCGGGCGCGACGAGTACGACTACGGCGTGGCCACGGACGTGGAGTCCTACCTGTCCGAAGCGCGCGGCCGCTACCAGCGGCCCATCGTGTGCCGCGACTACGCGGAGCCGATCGATCTCTTCGATCGCCACCTGTACGAGAAGGGCGGCCTCGTGCTGCACCAGCTCAGGCGCCTGCTCGGCGACGAGCTCTTCTTCGCCGGCATCAAGAAGTACCTCGAGCGCCACGCTCACGGCATCGTCGAGACCAACGATCTCCAGCGCACGCTCGAGGAGGTCTCGGGCCGCTCGCTCGAGCGCTTCTTCGATCAGTGGGTCTTCCGCCCCGGGCACCCGGACCTGCGCGTCAAGATCGGGTACGAAGACAAGCTCCTCACGGTATCGCTGAAGCAGCGGCAGAAGGGCGACAACGTCGCCGTGTTCGAGCTGCCGTTCGAGATCGAGGTGGTCACGAAGTCCGGCGAGCGCGTGCGCCATTCGAAGACGGTCTCCGAGGACCAGGACAGCATCGTGGTGTCTCTGGAGGAGCGCCCCGCCTACGTGGTTTTCGACCCGGATTTCCGGGTGATCGCGAACGTCACGCTCGAAGCCCCGGCAGACATGCTGCGCGCGCAGCTCGAGAAGGGTGAACGCGCGTACGCCCGCTGGAGCGCGGCCGAGAGCCTCGGCAAGCGCGACGACGTGCCGACCATCAACGCGCTCGCGGCTCGCGTCGCGGACGAGAAGGAAGCCTGGATGGTGCGCGCCGAGTGCGCGCGCGCGCTCGGGCACATCCGCGCGGAAGAGGCGCTCACGGAGCTCGAGAAGCTCACTCGGGTCAAGCACCCGAAGGTGCGCCGCGCGGTCGTCTCCGCGCTCGGCGCGTTCAAGAATCCTCGCGCGGTCAACGCCCTCACGCCGCTCGCGAACAAGGACGCAAGCTACCTCGTCGAAGCCGAGGCCGCCCGCGCCCTCGGGCGCACCCGCCAACCGAACGTCTTGAAGACCTTGCTCAAGCTCGTGGACCGATCGAGCTGGGGCGACGTGACCCGCGCCGGAGCCATCGACGGCCTGGCCGCGCTCCGCGACGAAGCGGCCGTCGATCCGGTGCTCGAGCGCACGGCGTACGGGCACCCGACGCGTGGACGCCGCGCAGCGATCGCCGCGTTGCCGCTGCTCTCGGATTCGCGCAAGGTGCGCGAACACCTCGAGCTCTTGCTCGACGATCGCGATCCGCACCTCAAGATAGAGGTCGTCGCGGCGATCGAGAAGCTCGGCGATCTGCGCGCTCGCGGCGCCTTGCGGCAAGCGATGGATCTCGAGCTCGACGGCCGCGTCGTGCGGCGCATCCGCGAAGCGCTTTCGGGCCTGAGCGATTCGACCGCGGGCGACCGCCGCAAGCTGCGCGACGAGGTGGAGGGGCTGCGCGACGATCTCGCGGAGCTCAAGGCTCGCCTGACCCGGCTCGAGAGCGCGAAGAAAGAGGGCGCTGGCACCAAGGGCAAGAAGGCGTCCGCCTCCGCTGCGAAGGCGCGTCCGAGAGCCAGGAGCAAGCGCAGGGCATGACCTCGCCCGCCCTCGAGCCGCAGGTCCTGTGCGAGGTGCGCGGCCGAGTCGCGATCGTGACGCTGAACCGGCCCGCGCGCATGAACGCCCTCTCGCGCGACACGCTGCTCGAGCTCGGGCGCCTAGGCAAGGAGCTCGCCGCGAACGAAGGCGTGCTCGCCTGCGTCGTCACCGGCGCGGGTGACAGGGCCTTCTGCGCCGGCGCCGACTTGAAGGAGCGCGCCGGCATGAGCGACGACGACGTCCGCGCGCAGCTGCTCCTGTATCGGAGCGAGCTTGGCTGGCTCGGGGAGGCGCCGTTCCTCAGCGTCGCCGCGATCAACGGCGTCGCGCTCGGGGGCGGGCTCGAGCTCGCGCTCGCCTGCGATCTGCGCGTCGCCGCGCCCGGAGTCGAGCTCGGCTTGCCGGAGACCGGCCTCGGGATCATCCCGGCTGCCGGCGGCACGCAACGGCTGCCGCGCGTCGTCGGAACCTCGAAGGCGCTCGAGCTCATCGCCCTCGGACGGCGCCTCGGCGCGAACGAAGCGCTTGCCATCGGACTCCTCAACCGCGTAAGCCCAGAGGGCACGAGCGTGCTCGACGACGCGCTCGCCTGGCTCGCTCCGGTCGCCTCCGGAGCCCCCATCGCGCAGCGCGCCGCACTCCGAGCAGTCCGCGCCGCGCTCGATCTTCCCCTCGCTCGCGGGCTCGAGCTCGAGCGAGAGGCCTACGAGGCGTGCCTCGCGTCCGAGGATCGACGCGAAGCTCTCGCCGCCTTCGCGGCCAAGCGTAAGCCAGCGTTCCAGGGCCGCTAGCGAGAGCTCACTGGCACAGCTCGGCACAAGAACGCCGGGCGATGCTGTCAGGCTTTGCCGTTCCCCGAAAGGGATCCAGCCAAATCTCCGTGCTGGTACGGCGCGTGCTTATGCCTGCCGTTCCGGAGGCGACGAATTGACCGAGCCAAAGCACTGGTGGGTGATCTCGGCCCTGCTGGCAGGGATGGTGGGGTGTAGCCTGGACACGAATCCCCAGGGCAACGAGGGTCGCTCGGCGGACTCGCCCGACGGTGGAAGCGGTGCTTCGACAGCATCCGGTAGCTCCGGGGGGCTCGGCATCGGTACTGGTTCGGGCGGGAGTGGAACCGGTACCGGTGCCGGCGGGGGAAGCGCGGCTCCGCCTCCTTCCGGCACGGGCGGCACGACTTCTTCGGGCACCCCGTCCGACCCCGGTGAGTCGGGCGAGGCGACGAGCGGCGGGACGACGAGCGGCGATGGTACGGCTCAACCCGGGACTTTGACGGCCGGGGTCTGGGACGACAATCGGAACTTCGACTTCTTCTCGGCGTACCGGAAGGGCATGTACCAGAGCCAGGCACCTGCTCTACCGCCCTTCACGCTCGCCGAGGTGAAGGAAGCGTACGAGCGGTTCCTGCAAACGCCGGGTCCGAAGCAGACCCTCGATGTATCGCTCGTGATCGACACCACGGGCAGCATGTCGGACGAGATCGGCTACCTGCAGGCGGAGTTCGCCGCGCTCTCCGACGCGATCTTCGAGCAGTACCCGAACGCCGAGCAGCGCTGGTCTCTCGTGCTGTATCGCGACGAAGGCGACGCCTACCTCACTCAGAAGCACGACTTCGTGAGCGACAAGCTCGCTTTTCAGTCGACCTTGGGCGGCGCGAGCGCGGAGGGCGGAGGGGATACTCCGGAAGCGCCGGACGAGGGGCTCGCCGAGGCCGCGACGCTCACCTGGCGTGAGAGCGACGAAACGGCGAAGCTCGCGTTCTGGATCGCCGACGCTCCGCACCATGTCGCGAAGGCCGGCGCGCTCGCCGAAGCGGTGCGCAGCCTGGTGGGTCTCGGCGTGCACCTCTACCCGGTCGCGTCGAGCGGCGTGGACGAGCTCACCGAGATCAGCATGCGCTCGGCGGCGCAGTTGAGCGGCGGGCGCTACTTGTTCCTCACCGACGACTCGGGCGTGGGCGGCGCGCACAAGGAGCCGACCATCCCCTGCTACTTCGTCACCAAGCTGGATGACGCCATCCTGAGAATGGTCGATATCGAGCTCTCCGGCACTTACCGTGAACCGGCCAAAGAAGAGATCATCCGCAAAGGTGGTGAGCCGATCGAGGGAGCCTGTCAGCTCGACGAAGAACGCAGCGTCTTCGTCTATTGACCAACAGATGACGAGCTCAGAATCCGAGCGGCAGGTTCAGCGTTCCGAGCGAACCGCGAGTGGGAGGCGGCGGCTCCTCGCCGCTCGATTTCAGCAAGAAATACGTACCGACGCCGACGCCCGCCAGAGCAACGCCGCCCGCGACCCACACCCACGCCGGGAGGCCACCTCCCTCGTCGCGCTCGCGCGGCCCGGGCGTCGAGCTCGAAAGCGTGATTTGCAGGCTCGTCAGATCGTTGGTTCGCACCTCCGCCCGCTCGCGGTAGGGCTCCTTGCCGCGCTGGACCACGTCGACCTGGTGCGAGCCCTGGGTGACGGCTCCTTCCCACTGACCGATACCGACCACCTTGCCGTCCACGCGAATCGTCGCGCCAGCGTTCGTGACGACGCGCAGCCTGCCCGTCGTCGACTCTGCGTCGAGCGCGATCGAGATCGCGCGCGCTTCGCCCCCCGCGAGATCGAGCTCCACGACCCGGTCGACGAAGCCTGCCTTCTTCACCTGGAGCCGCCGCTTGCCCTTGTCGAGCCGAAGCGGCGCAGAAAGGGGCGACTTTCCGACTAAGACATCGTCGATGAATACCTCCGCGGCGGGCTCGCTGACGTCGAGTCGGAGCTCGGCGACCAAGCCCTTTACCGTGTCGAGCAGAGCCTCTGCCTCGGCGCGTTCGGCCTCACTCAGGCTCTCGCCTTGTTCGCGCAAGTATCGAGTCACGAGCGCCTCGACTCGAGCGTAGCGGCGAAGGTTCTTTTCCGCTGCCGCCTGGTTCCAAAGCAGCCGTGGGTCGTGCGATTCCGCGTAGGCTCGCTCGAACTTCAGTGCGGCGCCCGCGTAGTCGCCGTCCGCGAACAGTAGCTTGCCGGCTTCGTAGTCGTCCTTCGCGCCGCCCTCGAGCGCGTCTGCGAGTGGAGCACGCGTAGGACGCGCGCTCGGCGTGGACGCGGGCTTCGACGTGCCGCTCGGCGCGGCTGATGCAAGCGCCGGCGCCACGAGCCACAACGTCACCATCAAACCTGCCCCGAGCTTTCGGATCGCCATGGTCGACTCGCTTCGTTCGGTATCACATCCGAGGGTGGTACGTCACTCGACCTCTTTACGCCAATCCGCGTCTCGGCTTAGGTTGCGATCATGGGAAGTGGCTTCGCCCGGTTCGCAGGCGCGCTCGCGTTGACGGTGGCGTCCGGCATCTTGCCGGGCTGCAGCGACAGCGAGCCCCCGAAGGGACAACTCATGGTCGTGCTGTCCACTGACATGAGCATCCCGAAAGACGTCGCGCGCATCATCGTGAAGGTCGCGACCGATGGCGGCCGCAAGTACGAGTTCGACTACGAGATCGCTCCCGACGGCCAATTTTACCTGCCGGGGACGCTCGCCATCGTCGAGGGCAAGCGCGCGCGGGAGCGCGTGGAGGTGAGCGCGCTCGGGATCCGCGGCGAGGGCGACGAGAAAGAAGCTCGCGTGCTCGCGAAGGTCATAACGACGCTGCCGGAGTCGCGGCTCGCGATGCTCAACCTTCCCATTCAGTGGCTGTGCGACGAGTCCGCGGTCCCGCTCGACGACGAGAACTACAGAAGCAGCTGCGAGCCCGAAGACGGCGTGGAGCTCACCTGCGTCGCCGGCGAGTGCGTACCGGCGGAGGTGGACGAGGCGTCGCTCCCGACCTACACGCCGGGCGCCGAGCGCCGCGGCGGGAACGGGGCGCTCAACGAAGGCTGCTTCGATACGGTGGCCTGCCTCGCCGCCGGTGAAGACATCGCGCCGGATGAAGATTGCACCATCGAGGTGCCCGACGACGGCCGTGACATGAACGTGGGGCTTCGCATGAAGCGAGGCGAGGACGGCATCTGCGACGAGGAGGATCCCGAGTCGCCGTGTTACGTCGCCCTCGACAAGAGCGACCGCTACGGCTGGCGCGAGACCAAGAAGGCGAGCGGAGTGCGCTCGCTCGAGCTACCGAGCGCAGTTTGCAAGAAGCTCGCCGCCGGCAAGTTCGAGTCCGTGCGCGTCACGGCAGCGTGCCCCACCAAGCAAGAAGGTTCGGCCACTTGCGGGCCCTGGTCTTCCGTGGGGGAGCCCACGAAGCCCGTGCCCACGGGCCCCATCGTGGACGGCGAAGGCGGCGCGGGCGGCGAAGGAGGTGGCGGGAACGAGCCCGTCGACTGCGATTCTGGCCCTCTCACCTTCGACGACCCGAAGCTCGAGCAAGCGGTGCGAGAAGTCGCGGGTAAGGAGTCGGGCGATCTCACCTCTTCGGACGTGAAGGACCTCACCGAGCTCGTCGCGAAGAACCTGGGCGTGAAATCGCTGCGGGGCGTCGAGTGCCTGACTAGCCTGAAGAAGCTCGACCTCTCGAAGAACGAGATCTCCGACCTCTCCTCGCTCGGCAAGCTCGAGGCTTTGCGCGAGCTCGACGCTTCCGAGAACCAGATCGAAGACGCGTCTCCGCTGGCGCAGCTCGTGAACCTCATCGAGCTCGATCTCCGGGGCAACCCGATCGGTGACTTCGACTTCTTGCGTGCGCTCACGGCCCTCAGGGTGCTCGATCTCAGCAACACCGGGATCGAAGACCTCGCCGTCTTGAGCGAGCTCGTGGAGCTCGAAGAGCTCACGCTGAGCTCGAACGGCATCAAGAGCGTGCAGGCGCTCGGCGCGCTCGTGAAGCTCGTCGCGCTCTACCTCGACGACAACGAGATCACGGACGTCTCCGGCCTCGAGGCCCTGAGCGCGCTCGAGTTCTTGAACCTCGACGGCAACGCCATCCAGAGCCTGGACTCGCTGCTCTTGCTCGCTAATTTTGGCCCCGGCGACACGCTGAGCCTCGGAGGCAACCCGCTCTCCTGCCAGAGCGAAGCCAGCAAGATCGGCGCGCTCGAGGCGAAAGGCGTCACTCTCGTGAGTGATTGTCCGTCGAGCGGCATCGACTGCGACGGCGCGCTCGAGTTCGCGAGCCCTGCGATCGAGAACCAGGTCCGCCTCGCCGTCGGCGAGCCGACCGGCGAGCTGACGCGCGACGACGTCGCGGATCTCACGACCCTGAAGGTGAACGGCTACTCGCTCGTCTCGCTCGAGGGTCTCGAGTGCTTGACCGCGCTCGAAGACCTCGAGCTCCAGGGCAACCAGATCGCGGACCTCTCGCCGCTCGCGACCCTGATCGGTCTCGAGCACCTCAACCTGTACGCGAACCGCGTCGTCGATCCCTCACCGCTCGCGGGCCTCTCGAACCTGAGAAGCCTGAACCTCACCTACAATCAGCTGACCAGCATCGCTTCGCTGAGCGGGATGCCGAAGCTCGAGACCCTGATCTTGTCGGGGAACGTGCCCGCCGATCTCGGGCCGCTCTCCACCCTTCCCGCGCTCGTGTCGCTGGACGTGAGCAACGGGTCGCTGAGCGACCTCAACGGCCTCGCTGACCTCACCCGCCTGACGTCACTCACCGTCGACGGCAACCCGCTCGGGGAGCTGACGGGGATCGAGGTCTTCACCCGGCTGAAGACGCTTTCGGCCCGCAGCGTCGCAGTGGCGGACTTGAGCCCGCTCGAGGAGCTCGCAACGCTCGAGTCACTCAACTTGCAGAGCAACAACGTGACGGATCTCACGCCGCTCGCGGGCTTGCCCAAGCTTGCCAAGCTGGACGTGAGCTACAACGATAACCTGTCCTCGCTCTCGGGGATCTCGGGCTCGAGCTCGCTCCGAGAGCTCTACGCGGCTGCTGATGACATCACGAGCCTCGAAGGCTTGGCCGGGCTCGCCGGCTTGAAGGTGCTCGATTTGAGCACCTTCAGCGGAAGCGGAAACGCGGTAAGCGACCTCTCTCCTCTGGCCGGGCTCACGAGCCTCGAGACGCTGTCGCTCACGTACAACGTGATCACGTCCATCTCGACGCTCTCGAGTTTGACGGCGCTCAAGTCGGTGAGCCTCGACGGCAACCCTATCGCGGACCTCTCGCCGCTCGCGAATCACGCGTCCCTCGAGACGTTGACCTTGACCGACTGCAGCCTCACGACCCTGGCCGGGTTGACGGCGCTGCCGAAGCTGAAAAGGCTCGACGCCTCTTACAACCAGGTCACGAGCTTGGCCTCGCTCGCGAACCTCTCTAGCTTGCAGGAGCTCCTCGTCGTGGACAACGAGCTCGAGACCTTGAGCGGAATCGAGACGCTGACCGGGCTCACCTACTTGGCGGTCGACGGCAACTCGCTCACGAACCTGAACGAGGTGTCGGGGCTCCTACAGCTGTCCGAGCTCCGGGCGGCGAACAACGACATCGACTCGCTCGCCGCGCTGTCGGGCCTCCCGAACCTCACCTACCTCGACGTGAGCAGCAATCTGCTGTCCTCGACGAGCGGCCTCTCGAACCTCACCAAGCTCGACACGCTGACGCTGGCGTACAATTTCCTGCCCAACCTCAACGGGGTCTCGTCGCTCACCGCGCTCGTCAACCTGCACGCCTACAACAACCAGATCACGACGCTGACCGCGCTTGCCAGCCATCCAAGCCTCGTGAACTTGAGCGTCGGCGGGAACGCATTGACCTCCCTCGCGGGCTTGAGCGGGCTTTCGAAGCTAGGGTACCTCGACGCGAGCAACAATCCGCTCGGGTCCTTGAATGGGCTCGCCAACCTGCCGAAGCTCACCACGCTCCAGGTCCACGGCAGCAACTTGCCGGACGCTTCCGGCGTGGGCGCCGTGCCTTCACTCACGCTCCTGCTCCTCAGGGACAACCAGCTTACGAGCCTTGCGCCGCTAGCGGGGCTCGTGAACCTCGAGCAGCTGAACGTCAGCCAGAATGCGCTCACGAGCCTCGAGACTCTGCCGAGCTTGCCCAGCCTCCAAACGCTCGACGTCCAGGAGAACCTCCTCACGAACGTCAGCGGCGTGGAACAGGCGCCCCACCTGTCGAGCTTCTACGCCAACGACAACTCTCTCACTTCGATCGCGGCGCTCGCGAACCTTCAGCAGCTGAGGTCCCTCCACCTCGATCGGAACACGATCGACGACATCTCGCCCCTCGCCGGCCTCGCAGAGCTCAACTACATCGGCCTCTACTCGAACGCTTTGACCAGCATCGGTGCCTTGGTCGCAAACCCTGGAGTCGGCGACGGAGACGCGGTCGACGTCCAGGTGAACCCGCTGAATTGCGAAACCGAGTCCGCGAACGTCAGTGCCCTCGCCGAGCGCGGAGTCAGCATTCTTTCGAGCTGCCCCATCATCACGAACTAATACCTATGGAGCTGCCGGGTGCGCTGAAAGCAGCGCCGGTTTCGTCCGACTTTCGAGCCCTGAGCGGGACCCGACGGAAATAGCGCTTGGGCCCGCCGGGGCGGGCGTGCGATGTTCGGGGACGGAGAGGATGATGAGGGAAAGAGGAATCCTGCCTTTCGCAGGACGCCGGGCGCTCGGCGCGGCGCTCGTGACGCTAGGGCTCCTGGGTGCCGTGGGAGGCTGCTCGTCGCGGCGCATCGACGCAGTAGTGGCCCCAATCCCGGAGCGGGAGCGACGCTCGGACGCGATCGACATCACGGACTTCAAGGCGGCGCGCCCGAAGATCATGATCGCCCTCACCCAGGTGGTTCGCCCCGAGACCCGAGACGATCCGGCCGCCGCTGCCGCGGTCTCGGGCGACCTCGAGAAGACGTACGGGAGCCTCCTCGACGCGCTCGCGCGCGCGGCGCCCTTGTCAGCGGCCGAACTGTCGGACCACGCCCTCACTCATCTATTCGAGAACCCCTCGACCGACGAGCCTCGGGTCTATCGCGGCTACGACACGCGCTTGGTCGGGGGCACCGTGTACGGCGACATCCTGGTGCTCGTGCACAAGGACGTCGCGTTCGCGTTCTATCGAGCGAACCCCGACGTCGCCGACAGCGCACCTCCGCCCGCGGCGAGCGCGTCGAACTTCCTGGTTCTGTTCCCGTCCAAAATTCTCTTCGATCGAGAGGACAACTAGATGAGCGCCGACCAAGGACACCAGGCGGTACTGGACGCGTTGTTTTCGCTGAAGCAGGCGAACCTGATCGAAAACGTCTGGCTCTTGTCGCGGCTGAAGGCGTCCTACTGGCTCGATCCGCTGGACTCGAGCGAAATCTTGTTCTTCATCCCGGATCTCCATCTCGTCTCGCATAGGCAGGAGAGCGGCTTTTCGTGCTCCTTCAACAAGGCGACTCGGACGCAGCCAATCGCGCGCCAGCGCTTGCTGGAAGCGTTGGTCGGGGCGCTCGTGCCGCTCAAGCAGTCGCTCGCTGCGGCGGGGAGGACGCTCCGTTCTTACCAGCTCGGTGACTTCATCGATTTCTGGCGGCAAGGCGACTTCGATCTCCTGCGTCGGACGACCGTGAAGACTCTCGCCGCGAGCGTGTTGCTGGATTACGAGGGCCTGATCCGGCCGCTCGCGTCGCGCACCAATGGCTTGGGCGCGCAGTTCGTCAACGGCAATCACGATCCCTTCTTGGGTGAGCTCGACGAGCTCAACACGAAGCGAGGCTGGTTCGCCTACAACCAGACGACCTTCCGCCCGCACGTGCTCATCACGCACGGCGACCTCTTCGATCCCTTCGAGAGGGGCGCGCCCGAAGCGTTGAAGGAGCAGGCGGTACGCGTGTTCGGGCCGGATCGTGAAGCGGGGACCTACTCGTGCCCGACGGCGGCCGCCACGCTCCGCGGCTCCAAAGCGCCCTGCGTGATCCCCTCCGTGACGGCCCACCTCGATCCAGTCGTGAACGTGAACAGCGTGCGTGTTCACCTCGATGGGATGGGGAAGCTGACCCAAAACTCCGTCGCCGAGCTCCGCGAAACTCACGGACTCCTTCCCGACGCGACGCGAGCGGTGCTCTCGCTGCGCAGCGGAGACAACGCGACGAAGACCCGCCTCGACTTGCCGCTCGCTCAAGCAGACATTCGCTTGCTCGTGGTGGGGCACAGCCACCACGCGCGCACCATCTCCGTGACGGGTCCGGACGGCGGCCCGCTCTTTACGCTGATGGACGTCGGCGCGTGGATCGAGAACGTCCGAATCAACGACGGCGCGGCTGTCCCCAGCAATCAGATCGGCGTCGTTTGCGGGGACGACATCCGCATCTATCAACTGCAGGCGGCAACGACCCTGTACTCCTGAACGCGTGAGGCGCCCGCTCGATGACGGGCTCTCGGTGCGTCACTTCCATTCGAGGCCGGGCACCTCAGTCCTTCGGGACCATGGGCACGAAGCGGACGCCGCCGAGCTCCTCCGCTTCGAGCTCACCGCCCCGCTTGCGATAGCGATAGAGGGTCTGGATCCCGTTTTCGCCTCCCACCGGCGCCACCAGGACTCCGCCTTCGGCGAGTTGCGAAACCAACGCCGGCGGGAGCTCGGGCGGTGCCGCGGTGAGCATGATGCGCTCGAAGGGGGCAAACTCGGGCCAACCGCGGTAACCGTCCCCGACGCGCACGCTGACGTTCTCGTAGCCGAGCTCCCGGAGTCGCTTTCGGGCGAGCTCCCCGAGCTCGGGAACGATCTCGATGGTGTAAACGTGCTTCGATAGCAGCGACAAGATCGCGGCCTGATAACCGGAGCCCGTCCCGATCTCGAGCACGCGCTCGTCTCCGTCGAGCTCGAGCGCCTGAGTCATGAGCGCGACCAGGCTCGGCTGCGAGATGGTCTGCTCGTGGCCGATGGGCAGCGGATGATCTTCGTACGCCTCGCTCATGGAGGCTCGCGGGACGAAGGCGTGCCGCGGTACGCGGCGCATCGCCTCGATCACCTTCGGCTCGACGACGTCGCCACGATCGAGGATCTGCTCGACCAAGTCGCCTCGGTAACTCTTGGCCTCGGGCGGATCGAGCGCGGAAGCGTCGGGGCGAGAGAGCTTCGCGCTGGCCCGCTCCTGCTCGCCGCTCCCTGCGCTCGAGGCCGGCGTGGGGGACGGCCCCTGTTGACAGCCGCAGAGGAAGGCCACGATACCGAAGAGCCGTTGCACGAGCGATCGGAGAGCAAGACGCGGGCCACCGCTCAGTCGAGCAGAGGCAACTTCACCCGGAAAGTCGTCCCGACGCCGAGCTCGGAGTCGACGGAGATCTTGCCTTGATGCTCCTCGACGGCGCTCCGCACCACGCTCAGCCCGAGCCCCGTCCCGCTCGCGTCTTTGGTCGTGAAGAAGGGGGAAAACAGGCGCTTTCTCACCTCCTCGCTCATACCCACGCCGGTGTCCTGCACGCTGAGCTCGACCTCGCGCTCAGCCACCGTGAGCGTGATCCGGATGTCCCCGCCGTCGGGCATCGCGTCGCGCGCATTCGTGATGAGGTTGAGGACCGCCTGCTGAAGCCGCGCTTCGTTTCCGTAAACCTGGATCGGGCCGGTCGCGTCGGTGGACACCAGCACGCGATGCCGCCGCCCGAGCACGTGATTCATGAGCCCCTGCAGGTCGAGGACGAGCGCGCGCAGATCGATGGCGGTGCGGCTGACGGTGCCTGCCTTGCCGAACTGGAGCATGGACCTCGTGAGCGCGCTCGCCGTCTTGATCGCGGACTGGAGCTCCTGAGTGGCCTCTTCCGAGCCCGGCCGCTGCTGGACTTCGAGCGCGGCCATCTGAATGACGTGCAACAGGTTGTTGAAATCGTGCGCGGCGCCTGCTGCGAGCTGCCCGACGTGAGCGAGCCGTTGTGCTCGCGCTAGCTCCTCGGCCGCGAGCGCCCGGCTTGCCTCGGCTTCGATGGCCCCGGTGGTCTCCTCCAGCATCACGAGCAGGAGCGGTCGCTGGTGGTCCGGGTGGCTCCAGCGGCGCACGGCCCAGCGAAAGTAGTGACGCCTGCCCTCCGCGTCCGTCGCGGATTCTTCCGTCGAGCTCGCCTCGCTCCCCCGCGCGCTCGTCTGCTCGATGGCGCTCTCGAGGCCGTGCAGAGGAGCCGGGAGGACGCGTGAAAGCGGCACGCCGAGGCTCGACGCCGGCAGAATGCGGCTCCAGCTCAGGCTGAAAGCTTGCAAGCAGGAGTCGGAGCTGAGACACGCGACGGGAACGGGCACCTTCTCGAGGAAGAAGCGCAGCTGCTCGGTGTTCGCGTCCACCTGCGCGGTCAGGTAACTGCGCCCGATTTCGAGCAAGAACAACCCCCAGAGCAAGGGGACGACGATCGAGATCTCGTCGCCGATCGTGTCGGCCCATCCGACCCCGCTCCACTCCAGGACGTTCACGACGTGGCCGCTCACCAGCATGGCCAGGAGCCCGAACAGGAC
>JAEZYO010000823.1 GCA_023419055.1 Pseudomonadota bacterium
GCCGGCGCCGGCAACACCGAGCGAACGGCGTCGATGTCGTCCTTTTCCCAGCCGGTCAGCTTCGCCACCGCTTCGACGGTGAGCTCCACGTTTTCACGCCACAGATCGAAGAGCGTGGTCTGGTCGAGCGAGACCGAGCGGTTGAGCCCGAGCTCGTCCAGGAACGGAGCGACGCTGCTCCACGGCAAGTCCGGCTGACCTGCGTCCGGTTCGGAGAGCGGTAGCTCGTCGAGGATGATGTCCTTGCCGATCAGGTACTCGAGCTCGTTGGCCGAGAGCTTGAGACCCCGAACGACGGTGAGCGCCTTCCACAGCTTCATGTAGGCGCGCTCGTCGAACGACGAGAGCGTGGCGGGCGGCAAGACGGCTGCGTCCCCGTCGTCGCGGCGCACGAGCAGCGTCACGCGGTTCGGGCCGCTGTACTCGAAATGCAGCGAGACGATCGCTCCCGACTTGTACTCGGCGGGAGTGAAGGTGAACCGGGTCTGCCCGTCGACCTCCACCGGATCGCTCGGCGTGAGGGTTACGCCACCGACCTGGAACAGGATCTGAGCGGCGGCGGCGCCGGGGGCGTCGACGTTGACCACGAAGCCATAGAGCCCGTCGCCGGGAACCACCCAATTCGACGTCCACGCACCCGCGGTGTCGGAATCGATCGTCTCCTCGCTCGTGCCGTTCGCCTTGCGCCAGCCTCCGAGGCCGGAGACGAAATCGTCCCACGCGCTGGCTCCCGCCGTCACCACCGAGCCCAGCACTCGCCGCAGCAGGGCGTCCACGGTCTCGCGCCGTGCCGTGAAGAGCTCACTGGCCACCGTGAGCGCGGCGTCGCGGCGCGCGCGCTCGATCAAGAACGGGCGCAGCCGGCTCCACACGAGGCCGAGCCGGAGCGCCGGGTCCGCCTCCTCCTCGAGATCGTCGATAACGTCGTCGACTTCGGCCCCGAGGAAGAAGGTGAAGGACTCCGTTACGAAGGTCCAGTCCTCGGGCTTGATGTCGCCCGAGTCGCGTCGGAGGATGTCGAGCACCCGCGCGACCCGATCCGCCGAGATCGCCTCGCCGAGCGCAGGCCCCACGAGCTCGGTGGTCGGCGACGCGAGGTCGGGATAACGCGACGCGAGCTCGCCGCCGACCGCTGCCATGCGGCGATGTGCCTCTTCGACGTCCTCGAGCGTCGGCCCGGCGCTTTCACCCGGCAGGGTCTCGTGGCGCAACAGGAACTGCCAGAGGCGCGCCGAGATGCCGCTCGCCGAAAGGCGACGGATCTGCTCGACGGCTCGGAAGGTGTCCACGATGCCGGACGGGCCGAGGCTCGCGAAGGGATCAATACCGAGCAGGTCCTTAGCGGCCAGGAACTCCTTGACCGAGAGCCCCACCGCCCGGCAGAAATCGCCCACACGGTAGAGCGCAGAGAGCTGCGCAACCGTCAGCGGCTCGGTATCGTCGGAGACCGCCGGGTCGAGAGGAGGAGGGCCCTCGGACTCCCAGAGGGCTTCGAAATCCTGCGCTCCCAGGCGAAGCGCGCCGCGCACGTAGTTCTTGTAACCCGCGAGTTTCTCGTGAGTGAGCTCGAGCGGCTCGCCCTGCGCCAGGCGATTCATGCCCTGGTACTCGTCGCTCACCGGAGCGCCGCGCAGGTAGACGTCGTCGAACAAGCTCTTCGGCTGGCGCTCGGTGCGACGCAGATCGAGATCGGCGAAGTAGCCGAGCAGCGCCGAGATCGGGCGCGAGAGCCAGCGCGAGAGGCGAACCAGCTGGGCCACGCGCACGAAGTCGGTCGGAACCACGACGGTCCCGCCGGTACGATCGCCGAGCAGCATCAGATACCGATCGAGCTCACGCATGGTCCAACCGAGCTTGCGCATCAGGCGCAAGAAGAAGCTGATGCGCTGCAGGCGCTCGCTGCCGAGCTCCGGCGGATCCGTGTCCCTGAAGCCGACCAGCTTGAAGCGATTGTAGTTCGCCTCGAGGACGTTCTCCGGTGAGCCTTCGATGAAGATCGCGCCTGTCTGGTGAATGAACTCGGTGTCGAGCAAGTCGGTGAGCTCAGCGTATTTGAGCTCGGACCGGTGCAAGAACACCGAGACCTCGGACAAGAGCTCGCGCCAAGTGCCCGACACGAAGATATGAGGACTCTCGGGTCTCGGGATCGAGAAGGTGGCCGGCTCGGCGGCATCGAAGCCCCAGTACTCGTGCACGTTCGCGCTCGGCGTGAGCACTGCGCTGCCCTCAGAAGGGGTGAGCCCGAGGTACGCGAGCGCGAGCGCCGGATCGGCGATCAGGTTGCTGGTCGTGAGGTCCGCCCGGAACGTCTCGAGGACCTCGGAGCGCGAGGTGCCGCGCTGCTTCAAGATGAGCTCGATCTCCTCGCGAGCGAGCGCTAGCGGCAGGTGCAGCGGGAACAGGGCGCTCTCGAGGCGCCCTTCCGCCTTGGGGTTCGAATGCTCGGGGAACACGTCGAGATCGTCGGCGCGCGCGCTCGTCTGCGGAGCGCCGAACGCCACGAACGCGCCGCTCGGAAGCGGTGGCACGGCCGCCTTGACGGTGAAGCGCCACGCGTCGTCTTCGACGATCCACTCGCGCGCCGCCGGCTTGTCGAGCGGGCTCGCCTTGATCACCGCGCGCTCGGTGAGCAGATAGCCATTCTCGCGCAGCACTCCGAGGATCACCGCGGCTTGTGTGTCGTCGGTGTCGGCTAGGTCGAAGACGGTGGCGTCGATCGGGACATTGCCCGGGCTCGTGACCATCGGCACCTCGTGGGGCTCGACGATCGCTGCCAAAATCTCGTTCACCAGATCGATGTACGGCACCGAGCGATCGGTGTTGGCGCAGGTGAGCTCGATGTCGGTGAGATCAGGCCGCCGAGCGAGCAGCAGGTTCTTCACCGACGGCTTCAGGAAATTGTCGAGCAGGTCGACCAGGTAAGCTCCAGGGCTCAACACCGTCTGGCAGTGCTTCGACGCAGCGCTGTAGAGGCTCCCGAACAGCGTGACCCAGTTCGGGAACTTGCTGCTCGCCTTCACCGTTTCGGTCAGCGCAGCCTGCAGATTCAGGGCGGCCGGTAAGACCTGCGAGCCGCCCATGTCGGCCAGGCTCTGGTTGAAGCGCACGATGGTGGAGAACACCTCCGCGGCGTAGTGCTTGGCCTTGCGGTGAATGGACTGCGCTTCGGTGAGACCCAGGGCCTCTTCGTGATCGGCGATGAACTGGCCCTCTTCCAGGCGGGCGATCTTGACCGCCGAATCGAGCTCTTCGGTCACGAGGTAAAGCGCCGCCTCGAACTTCGGCGTGAGGCGCGCCACGCGCTGGAGCTGCTTCAACTTGGCCAGGACCAGCGGGTCGAGGGTAAGGTCGTGATCGGTCAGGTACTTGTCGATCGGCGTCGTCTGCAGATTGAAATCGTCGTGCTCCTTGATGAACCCGGCCGCGT
>JAEZYO010000825.1 GCA_023419055.1 Pseudomonadota bacterium
CTGCTCTTCGGTAGCTTCCCGTCGCCTCCGGAGCTCGAGCGCTTTCAGCGCCGCCTGTTCGAGTTCCAGCGTCTGCCCCCGCGCGTGATCGAGCTCGTGGCCGTCATGCCGGCAGATCTGCACCCCATGGAGGTTTTGCAGTCCGCGGTTGCGGTGCTCGGCGAGATCCGCCCCGGCGCGCTCCGAGTTCGCCGCGAGAGCGGCGCAGACGGGGTGAAGCGCAGCGTGGTCGAACCGCGAGAAGCTTTGGAGAGCGACACCTTGCGCGTGCTGGCCGCGATTCCGAGCATCGTCGCGGCGCGCCACCGTTTGGAGCAGAAGCTGCCCTTGCTCGAGCCGAGCCCCGAGCGCAGCTACCTCGAGAACTTCCTCACGATGTTCAACGGGCGCGCGCCGACGGCGGAGGACGTGCACGTCTTCGGCGTCTGCGAGATGCTGCAGATGGAGCACGGCTTCAACGCGTCCACGTTCACGGCGCGTACCGTCGCCTCGACGCTCGCGCCGGTGCACACCTCGATTTCTTCGGCGATCGGCGCGCTCTGCGGGATCCTGCACGGCGGCGCCGACGAGGCCGCGTTCGTGATGGCGCGCGACGACGTCGGCTCACCCGAAAAAGCCGCCGGGTACGTCGCGGCCGTGCTCGCGAAGGGCGAGCGCATCATGGGCGTCGGGCATCGCGAGTACAAGACGCTCGATCCTCGCGCCGCGGTGCTGAAGGGGCTCGCGGACCAGCTCAACGCGAGCAAGGGCGGCGAGAAGGAGCGCATCTTCCGCACGCTCGTCGCGGTAGAAGCGGCCGTAGCCGCCGAGATGCAGAAGAAAGGGCAGAAGATCTACGCGAACGTCGAGTTCTACAAGGGCTCGGTGTTTCACGCGCTCGACATTCCGTCGAAGTACTTCACCTGCATGTTCGCGATCGCGCGCGCGTTCGGCTGGTGCGCGCACGTGCTCGAGCTCTGGCAAGATCACCGCATTTATCGCCCGAGCGCGGCCTTCATCGAGCAGGTGGGGCGGCCGGTGCCGAGCAGGGCGTAGTATCAGCGTGGCGTGGGCGGAGCGGGGCAGGGGCTCTGCTTTCCATCCTTCCGAAACCGAGGCTTCGCTCCCGGCAGCACGTTGAGCACCGTCGAAGTCACTCCGCGTGGAGTCGGAAGGCGACAGGTGTCCTCGAAGACCGAGCCCAGGACATCGAGCGGCGTCAGTTTGGCTCCCTGGAAGGAAAACAGCATGGCCTCCTTCTCGAGGACGCCCTGCCTCTCTGCGTCCGTGATCGTCATCACCTCGAGGGTCCCGTCCAGGTCGAGATCCCGGGCGGTCGCGAGCTGAGTCACACCCGTCTCGACGTTCACGACGGGCGTGTCGCCTCGAAGCACGACGAAGCGCCTCGTGCCGTAGCGCTGCTCCGCGTTCGCGTGGCACTCGCCGACGTGCACCAGGAGCAGGAGCTCTTTCGCTCCCGGGGACGTGAAGGCACCAGCGATGGCGTCGCCGATGGCGGGCCGAAATTGACCCGTCGCGCGTGCTTCTTCGAGGTTCGGAGGAGCGCTCGCGTCGGGCGGCGGCGCGCACGGCCCGCTCTCGATGAATCGCTCGAACAGCGTGTGGAGGACCTTGGCCTGCTCCGGAGGCGTGAGCCGGGTCCTCGAGTCCGGCACGGAAACCTCCGGCGAGCTCGAGTAGAGCACTTCCCAGCTCGGGGCAGGCGGCGCCGCTTTCGCTTCCGCGCGCGGGTCCGGCTTTCGGTAGGCCATGCCCTCGGCCTTGTAGACGTGGCTCACGCAGTTTCGATCGGCGGTCGGCTCGCTCGTCTTCGTGAGCCGTAGGTAGTCGGCGCCGCGAGCGAGCGCTGCGTTGCGCAAGGCTTGCATCGCGCCTTCTGGGTTTCCGCGATCGCCGAAGACGCCGCAACCCTTGCCGTGCGTCGCCTCCACGTGACCGATCTCCACGTAGCCGAGCGGCGCGGGGGCCTTCCCGACCTCGAGCTTGGAGTCGCCGGGCGACTTGGGAGGCACCGGCGCGCAGGCGAGGAGCAGGGAGGCGAGCGCGAGAGCCCGGAGCTTGGACGGGACGAGCACGATGGCTCGCTCTTAGCCGTTCTCTGCCGGCGGAGCCAGTCCGCGTTCCTTGCGTTCAAGCGACCTTCGGGCCTCGTCACACTCGCTGCACGCGCCTTCTGGGTGCAAAAACGTCGTCTCGTCGGCTCGTAGGTGCGGGAGCGTGAGCTCGACCACGTCGCGCGCGCGCATCAGCCGCGCCTCGCCGTGGCCCACCACTCCGCGGCGTTGTTTCCCTTCGGTGTCGAGCCAGCCATCCAGCAGCGCGAACCTCTCGCAGCAGTGATCGAGCTCGGCGTAGTCGCGCCGCACGATTCGGCCCGATTCGACCACGGTGGCGTACTTGGGCCGAAGGTAGCGCATGCCGGCCTCGTTCTCGGCGAGGTGCACGCTGGTGTTGGCGTCATGCCCGACGCCCAACAAGAGCACCTGTCCGTCGAGCTCGTAGACGCGGCCCACCGGGCTATCCCATCCATGCGGCACCTCTACGGGATGGGGAGCGGTAATGCGCGCTGCCTCGGACCCGCGCGCGGCGAACGCGTGAGGGCTATCGCTGCGAAGTACGCCGGGCAGGCGCCAGAATGATTCGGCCACGATGCCCATCGATCGGCACGCCGTCGCTCGTGGATCGAACGGAACGTCGTCGTCGTCCGACATGCTCGGCATGACGAGCGTGCCGCGGGGGCCGACCGCCTCTTGCAACGCCTCGATCAGGCCGAGCGGGCCGCCGTCGATCGGACGGACGCGAGAGAACGCCGTGTGCACGAGCAACACGCCGCCGGGAACTACACCGAGCGTCCGGAGCTGCTCGAGCACTTCTACTCGTGACCAGGCTCGCTCTTCCTGCACGCGCCAAGGCTATCACTTCGGGGTCAGGTGCCAGGCGGCGTGTAGGGGCCCTTGGCTCGCCCCACCGCTCGGGCCACCGCTGCCTGGAGCCTAGGCCGCGCCTGCGAGGAATGGACCTGACCGTTCGGCTAGGCTGCTACTTGCCGGCGCTTCCCGACGCGGCCGGTGCAGGGGCGTCGGCGGCCACCGTCGCGACCCGCTGGCCCTCCGTCAGATCGGCGCTCGCCACTTGAACCAGGCGCTCTCCACCCTCGAGGCCGGTCGAAACGTGCAGGGTCGCGCCGAGATCACGGTCGAGCGTGACGGGCCGGAGCTCTAGCTCGTTCCCTGGCCCGACGATCACGACGCGCAGTCCTTTCGCGTCGCTGAGCAGCGCCGTCGCGGGTATCTCGAAGACCTTGCGCGGCGCCGAGAGCTCGAGCGCGACGTCGGCGTACATGCCCGCGAGCAGCCTGCCGTCGCGGTTCGGCACACGAATTTCGGTGTTCAGGGTGCGCGTGACCGGATCGAGCGCGCCGGCGGTCCGCGAGATCCGTCCCTCGAAGATCCTGCCCGGGAACTCGCGCACGGTCACCTTCGCGGGAACGTCGAGCGTGACGCTCGGCGCGACGTCCTGCGGCAGCTGCACGAAGACGCGCACCGTGTCGGTCGCCGCGAGCCGAAACAGCGGGGTCGCGTTGCCCGCGGTCACCAGGCTGCCGCGATCGACGCTGCGCGACGTGATCGTCCCGGCGAAGGGGGCTGTCACCTTCGCGAACAACAGCAGATCGGTCAGCCGCTTCACGTTCGCGGCCTCGGCCGCGATGTTGGCGTGCGCGACGTTGACGTTCGCGTCACCCACCGAGGCTTCTGCCTGCGTTTGTTCGAGCTCGGCCTGTGAGGAGACCCCCGCCTCCGTGAGCTTCGCGGTGCGAATCCAGCGGCTGATCGCGAGCGCGCGGTTGGCCTCGGCTTGAGCCTTCACGGCTCGAGCCCTTTCGAGCGTCGCGCGAGCCTGCGACAGCTCCTGATCGAGCTCGGGAGTTTCGAGCTCCGCGAGCAGCTGATACGCCTCCACCTTGTCCCCGAGATCGACCAGCCAGCGAGCCACGAAGCCGTTCGCGCGCGAGTAGATCACGGCCTCCTCGAGCGGCTGGACGCTCGCCGGCAGCTTCAGGTTGCGCTCGCTCGCCACGAGCTTCGGCGGAAGCACGACCACGCGCGGCACCGCGCTCCGGGCCGCCGCTGCCCGCGTTTCGAGCTCCTTCTGCGCGGAGCGGCGCGGCAAGAACCTGGCGACGAAGGCGACGCCCAGGACGGCGGCGAGAAGCGCGGCGACGGTGATGGCCTTGCCGCGCGAGAGCTTCGCCGGTTCCGGGAGCGCGAACCCGAGCTCTCCCGCCGGAGACTCGGCCGCTTTCGGTCTCTCGCTCTCGGGCTCGGAGCTCATGACTCCTCCAGCACGATCTCCCGGGGAGGCTGCTTGCGGAGCAGTGAGTACATCACCGGGACGAAGAACAGGGTCGAGAGCGTGGCGAGCAAGAGCCCGCCGATCACCGCGCGCCCGAGCGGCGCGTTCTGCTCGCCGCCCTCTCCCAGGCCGAGCGACATCGGTAGCATACCGATGATCATGGCGAGCGCGGTCATCAGCACCGGCCGAAGGCGCGTCATCCCGGCCGCGAGCGCGGCATGAACGGCGTCGTAGCCGTGTTTCCGCTGTCCGTTCGCGAAGCTCACGATCAGGATGCTGTTCGCCGTGGCCACGCCCACACACATGATGGTGCCCATTTGAGCGGGGACGCTGAACGTCGTGTGGGAGAGAAACAGCATCCACGCGATCCCGGAGAGGGCTCCGGGGAGCGCCATGAGGATGATGAACGGATCGAGCCAGGACTGGAAGTTCACGACGATGAGGAGGTAGACGAGGAGCACGGCGAAGAGCAGGCCGAACCCGAGCGCGCTGAACGAGCTCTCCATGCTCTCGACTTGCCCCTTGACCGAGAGGGTGACGCCGCGTGAAAGCTCGGGCTTCGTCTCTTCCACGAGCCGATACACGTGCTCCGCGACCGAGGCGAGATCGGTGCCGTCCACGTTGGCGTGCACGTCGAAGGTGCGCGCCACGTTGTAGTGCGTGATGTTGGCCGGCGCGACGACACGGCTGATTTGCGCCATGTTCGAGAGAAACTGCGGGATCACCGCCGCGTCTTCGCCGGGCGGCGTCGCGATAGGCGTCGACTTCAACGCCTCCATGGAATCGATCCTGTACTGAGGGGTCTGGACCGCCACCAGGTACTGGACGCCGCGCTTCGGGTCGACCCAGAAGTTGGGCGCGACCTGGCCGCTCGAAGAGAGGGACACCAGGAGATCGTTCGCCACGTCGCGCTCGGTGACGCCGAACTGACTCGCCATGGTGCGGTCCACGTTCACCTTCAGCGCCGGCACTCGCGGCACCTGTGCCAGCCGCACGTCGGCCGTGCCGGGGATCGCGGCGACCCGATCCCGCAGGCGCCGCGCGAGATCGTACGCTTCTTGCTCTTTCCCGGGTGGGCTCACCACCTGCAGATCGATGGGCGCGGGCAGGCCGAAGTTCAGGACCTGGGTGGAGATGTCGGGCGGCAGGAAGAAGAAGGTCGTCTGCGGGTAGCTCCGGGCGAGGACCCTGCGGAGCTCGCGCACGTACGTCGCCGTCGGAGCGTGCCCTTCCTTCAAGGAGATCAGGATTTGGCCGTCGGCGGACGAGATCAAGGCGCCCTCGCTGAGCGACAAGTTGATCCCGCTGTAGGGGACTCCGATGTTGTCGATCAGGGTCTCGATCTCGCGATCCGGAATCACCTCGCGGATCGTGCTCTGGATCTCCGCGAAGCGGCGCTCGGACTCCTCGATGCGCGTTCCCGGTACGCCCCGCACGTGCAGCTTGACGAGCCCCGCGTCCACGGTGGGGAAGAAGTCACGCCCCACCAGGTTGAACAAGGAGAGCGAGGCCGCCACGAAAGCG
Source organism: Pseudomonadota bacterium (assembly GCA_023419055.1). Next base: position 5,878 of record JAEZYO010000825.1, read on the forward strand.
CCGAACCCGACGAGCACCGCCGCCCGATGGCGCAGCGCGAGCGCGAGGTAGCTCCCGTAGCCGCCCCTGAGTCGCTCGAAGCCACGCTCGAACGCGGCGAAAAAGCGTGAGCGCCCGGCCTCGTGCGTACCGCTCTCGTGCGCCTCCGCCTCTTTGACGAGCAGGTAGCGCACGAGCGTCGGGACCAGCGTCCGCGAGAGCACGTAGGAGGTGAGCATCGCGAAGACGACCGCCATGGCCATGGGCGCGAACAGGTACTTCGCGGGCCCGGTGATGAACGCCACGGGGACGAACACGATGCAAATGCAGAGCGTCGAAACGAAGGCCGGGACGGCGATCTCCTGGGCGCCGTCCATGATGGCGCGAACGAAGCTCTTCTTCTGCGCCATGTTGCGGTGGATGTTCTCGAGCGCCACGGTCGCGTCGTCGACCAGGATGCCGACCGCGAGCGACATGCCGCCCAGGGTCATCACGTTGAGCGTGTGGCCGAGCGCGTAGAGGATGCTGATGGAGACCAGGATCGAGAGCGGGATCGAGACGACGACGATCAGCGTGCTGCGCCAGCTGCCGAGGAAGAGGAAGATCATGAGCGCCGTGAGGCCCGCGGCGATCACCGCTTCCTTGACCACTCCGTCGACCGCCGCGCGCACGAAGACCGATTGATCGAAGAGCAGGGTGGCCCTGAGCTCTTGCGGGAGCTTGGCCATGGTCTCCGGCAGCATCTCGCGGATGTTCGCGACGACGTTCAAGGTGCTCGCGCGCCCGAGCTTGAGGACGCTCATCAGCACGGAGCGACGGCCGCCGACGTGAACCATGCTGGTTTGCGGGGAGTTGCCGTCTCGGACGTTCGCGACGTCGCGGATGTAGATGGGCGTGCCGCGAACGCTCTTGATGGGGATGGCGCCGATCTCGTCGATGAGCTCGGGGCTGCTGTTGAGGACGATAGGATACTCTGAGGGACCCATCTTCGCGGTGCCGGAAGGGAGCACCACGTTCCCCAGGCCGAGAGCGTTGTTCACGTCTCGAGGTGAAAGCCCCCACGCGTAGAGGCGCTTCGGGTCGATGTCGACCATCACCTGTCGCTGCTTGCCGCCGTACGGCCACGGGATCTGCGCGCCCGGCACCGTCGCGATGTCGGCGCGCACGAAGTTGACGCCGAGATCGAAGAGCTGCTGCTCGCTCAACGTGTCGCTGCCGAGCGCGAGCTGCAGGATGGGCACGTTCGAGGCGCTGTAGCGGATGATGAGGGGCGGCGTCGCGCCCGGCGGCATTTGACGCACCGCCGTCTGAGCGATGGACGTGACTTGCGCCGTGGCCTCCTCGATCTTGGCCTCCGGCTGGAAGAAGATCTTGATGATCGCGATCCCCGTCAGGGTCTGGCTCTCGACGTGCTCGATGTCGTTCACCGTCGTCGTGAGAAAGCGCTCGAAGTTGCTGGTGACCCGGCGCTCCATCTCTTCGGGGGGGAGCCCGCCGTAGTTCCAGATCACCGAGATCACCGGGATGTCGACGCTCGGGAAGATGTCGGTCGGCATCTTCACGATCGAAAGCACGCCGATGATGACGATCATGAGCGACATCACGATGAACGTGTACGGGCGCTTGAGCGCCACTCGAACTAGCCACATGGCGTCACCGAGAAGGTCCGCGACGGCTTGGGGGAGCGAAGTCTCGTCGAGACGCGCCGGCCTCGACGTCGGATGCCTGTCCGCTGGTATATGATGCCTTTTCGGCGCGAAGGCTGGCGCCCAGCGCCCGGGATCGACGCATTTCGCGCTCGACGATGGGCAGCGCGTACTCACGCTGTCAGAAGCGTTGAAGCTCACGCACTCGCGACCGGGGCAGATCCGAAATTTCACTCGGTTGCGGAGGTGCTCGCGCGACAGCTCGGTTTCGCGCCGCTCGACGGTGTCCGCGGGCGCGATCACCTATGTGGTTGACGCGTGATCGCGCGCGCTCCTATCTCCGCCGTCGGCTCATGTGACGGCGAGCGAGCGTCGAGCCTGGTTGCGCTCTCAGCCGTCGCGCCGCCCCGCGATGTGGAGCATTGTGTCAGGATAGAGTCCTGGCGCGCACCCTGGCGCCGAACGTGGGCGCGCTCCCAGCGCTTGCGCGCCGACGCCGAGGTGCCTAAAACGATCGGGCCTTGCGCGATCAGAGCGACGCTGAAAATCCGTTGGTAGCCGCCTACTTTCGCATGATCCGGGCGTTCAACGAGAACGATCTCGACGCGGTCCGGGCGCTACTCCACGAAGCGGTTGTCTACACCATCCCCGGCCGGAGCCCGATAGCGGGAACAGCCCGAGGGGTGGCGGAGCACCTCGCTCAGCTGCGGAAGGCGCGCGCGCTCAGCAACAACACGCTGCGCCTCGACCCTACGGACGTCGTCGCGAGCGCGGAGCGCTTGTTCGTCTATGGGCGGATTACAGCGCAGCGAGGCGACAGACGCCTTGATTCGGAACACCTAGTCGTGTTTCGCTTCGAGAGCGGCCGTATCGTCGAGGGACGTACGGTGCCCATCGATCTCTACGACTTCGACGCATTTTGGGCCGAGCCTTAAACTGTGGCACGAGCCGTGCCGTAAAGCGGTCAAAGCTCAATGTCCTATAAATCATGCCTCTTGCCGGGACTTTTCGTGTTGCGCTGGGGCGCCAAGCCCGAGGTGCGCGACGTCGAGCTTTACGCGAGGGAGATCGCGGCAGCGCGGGCGGAGCAGGGGCAGCCCCTCGTCGCGCTCTTCATCATGCCGACGGACAGCGGCGCTCCGGATGAGATGTTCCGAAAAGCGCAGGCGAGTCGCTTGCCGGAGATCATGGCTTCTCTCGAGTACGCGGTGGCGGTCTTCGAGGGCAGCGGCTTCATCTCGAGCCTGAAGCGCAGCGCGCTCGTCGCTATCTTGTTGCTCGCGCCGAAGAAGTTTCCGGTCTACGTGCGCGCCACGGTCGAAGAAGCGCTCATCAGCGATCCTCCCGGGCGGGTCCCGTTCGATCCCTATCAAGCCATTCACGAGCTTCGTCGCAGCGGCGTCTTGACCGAGTCGCGCCACGCCGAGAGGACGGCGTAGGCCTCGCGCCTCACCTGAGTCAGCTTCTCGGCGGCGGGTAGCTGCTCGGGGTCGACGTTTCGTTGCGCCGGCCGGGCGCGAAGAAGCGCGAGAGCGTCTCCACTCGCTTCACGAGCGTCGGCGCGACCTCCTTGGGATCGATCACGGCGTTGATCACGGTCGGTTCTTCGAGCGAGAGCGCTTCGGTGATCGCTGCCCGAAACTCGGCGGGGCTCATCTCCCGGACGCCTCGCGCGCCGACCGAACGCGCCATCGCCGCTGCGTCGATGGGAACCCGGTAGAGGGCA
>JAEZYO010000899.1 GCA_023419055.1 Pseudomonadota bacterium
CGCTCGGTCTGCACGTCGACCGCGGAGGTCGCTTCGTCGAGGACGAGCACCGACGGGTTCGAGAGGTAAGCGCGGACCAGACAGACGATCTGGCGCTGCCCGTGGCTGAGGCTGGCGCCGAGCGCGCCCACTTGCGTGTCGTAGCCGTGCGGCAGGCGGCGGATCAGGTCGTCGACGCCGAGATCGCGCGCGGCCTTCACGAGGCTGAAGTCGTCGGCGTCCGGCGCTCCAGTGCGCAGGTTCTCGAGAATGGTGCCGCTGAAGAGCACGTTGTCCTGCAGCACCACGCCGATCGAGCGCCGTAGGCTCTCTTGAGGCAAGGCGTGGATGTCCTCGCCGTCGAGCAGCAAGCGCCCTCGTTGCGGCTCGTAGAAGCGGGTCAGAAGCTGCACCAGCGTGCTCTTGCCGTGCCCGGTGGGGCCGACGATCGCCACCCGCTGCCCGGCGGGGACCTCGAGGGAAAAGTCCTTGATCACGGGGCCGCGCTTCTTCGGGTCGTAGGCGAACGTGACGTTCTCGAAGCGTACGTTGCCCTGGACGACCTCGGGCGACCGAGCGTCGGGGCGGTCGACGATTTCGGGCTTGGTGTCGAGGAGGAGGAAGATGCGCTGCGCCGCCGCCGTGCCGGAGGCGTAGCGCTCGAACAGGTCGCCGAGCTCCTGGAGCGGACCGAGGAACAGGTAGACGTAGAACAGGGCGGCCGACACCTGACCGAGCGTCATCTGTCCGAGCACGAGATTTCGCGCCCCGATCACGAGCACCGCCGCCATTCCCGCCGTGGAGAGCAGGCCCGTGAGCGGGAGGAACCAGCTCGCTCGGATGTTGCCCTTCACGAGCGTCCAGGTGAAGTCGTCGAGCAGCTCCTGATAGCGTGTCCGGTTCTGCTCCTCGCGCCCGGTCTGCTGCAAGACCTTCACCCCGTTCACGGTCTCCACGAGGTGCGCCGTGAAGCGGCTGCGGCGCTCGGCGACGCGCGCCCAGTTCTTGCTCGCGATGCGGTGGAAGAGCCAGATGGCTGGGGCAAGGATGGGCACAATAGCGAAGACGCCGAGGAACAGGAGCGGTGAGATGCCGTACAAGAGGACCGCCGAAACGCCGCAGCGGAGGAGCGCCGAGAGGAGCTCCGGCGGTCCCTGAATCAGGAGGGGCTCGAGCGTGTCGACGTCGCGGTCGGCGCGCGAGACGATCCGGCCCGCCTTCGTGCGGTCGAAGTAGCGGACGCTCAGCGTTTGCACGTGGGCGAAGACACGGCGTCTGAGCTCGTTCAGGATGGCGATGGCCGTGCCGCCGGCGACGTACTGCGAGAAGCCCGCGAGGCCGAAGCGAAATACCCAGCTCAGCGCGAGCCCCGCGACCATGGTCAGTACCAGGACCGTGTCGACTCGGAGCCCGTCCGCGCTCGGAACGAAGCCGCGATCGATGGCGCGCTGGATGAACCAGGGCCGGAGGAAGATGGTCGTCACGAGCGCGAGCTCGAGGGCGACCACGAGCGTCACGCGGTGCTTCACCGGGCCGAGCAGCGGGACCAGCCGTGAGAACATGTTGCGCTCGAGCGCGACCTCCGCGAGCTCCTGTTCGGTCTCGAGATCGCGCGACGCCTGGGCGTTGGCGCTCGCGACGACGTCCTTCGGTGAGCGATCGGTTCTAATGGCCATGGTCGATCCCCAGGAGCTCCCGGTAGGCCGAGCTCCTCGACGCGAGCTCGGCGTGGCTGCCCTCGGCCGCGATCCGGCCCTTCTCGAGCACCACGATGCGGTCGGCGAAGAGCACCGTCGAAGGCTTGCTCGCCACGATGAAGAGGGTGATGGCGCGCCCGGACTCGCGGCCCAGCCGGCGGATGTTGTGGAGGATGGTTTGCTCGGTGACCGCGTCGAGCGCGCTCGTCGAGTCGTCGAGCACCAGGATGGACGGCCTGGCGAGCAGGGCCCTGGCCAGGGCGAGCCGCTGGCGCTGACCTCCCGATAGGGTGACGCCGCGATCGCCGATGCGGGTGTCGAGGCCCTCGGGCAAGTTGTCGAGGACGTCCGAAGCAGCGGCGAGCTCGAGCGCCCTCTTCACGTCGGAGAGCGAGGCGCCCGGCGCGCCGAGTCGAACATTTTCGGCGATGGTGTCCGAGAACAGGAAGCAGTCCTGGCTCGCGATGTGGACGTGCCGGCGCAGATCGCCGAGGTCGAGCCTCCGGACGTCGTTGAATCCCTGCTCGTCCGAGCCGATGCGGACGCTGCCCTCCACCGGGTCGAGCAGGCGAGGAAGGAGCGAGACCAGCGTGCTCTTGCCCGAGCCGGTCGCGCCCACGAGCGCCACGATTTCTCCGGGGCGAACCTCGAGCGTGCAATCCTCGAGGATGCTTCCGCCGTCGTCGCCCGCGCTCACGCGCACCCGATCGATCTCGAAGCCGAGCGGGCCCTCGGGCAGGCGCCGCGAGCCGCCCTCGATCTCGGGCTCGGCGTCGAGGAACTCGAGGATGCGCGCGGCGGAGGAGCGGGCGTCGGCGAAGATTTGAACGACGCGGCCGATGCCCTCGAAGCGGAAAACGAGCGTGTTCATCGCCAGAGTCGCCGCCACGAGCTCGCCGACGTTGAGCTTTTGTTGCGAGACCAGGAGCGTCC
>JAEZYO010000409.1 GCA_023419055.1 Pseudomonadota bacterium
AAGTCTTGGGAGACCAGATCTCGATCGCCCACCGAGACCACCACCCAACACGAAAACCGGCGAGGCCGGGCGCAGTAGCGCATCAACACGCAAGAGTCGCAAGACCCTCACGCGCAGCGAAGCCAAAACAAAACAAAACCGCCGATAGGCGCCCCGCGACGACCGCGAAGTCTTGGGAGACCAGATCTCGATCGCCCACCGAGACCACCACCCAACACGAAAACCGGCGAGCCCGGGCGCAGTAGCGCACCCGCCTCCGCCCCCGCTCTCGCGCGTCCCCGCGCCGGATCACCGCCTCTGCGGAGCGGAAGCGAGCGCCGCTGCGGCGCGAGCTTCGGGCGCCGATAGGCGACCCGCGACGACCGCGAAGTCTTGGGAGACCAGATCTCGATCGCCCACCGAGACCACCACCCAACACGAAAACCGGCGAGGCCGGGCGCAGTAGCGCATCAACACGCAAGAGTCGCAAGACCCCTCATGCGCAGCGAAGCCAAAACAAAAACAAAACTGCCGCGTGCGCTCAGAGCCGCGCCGCGGCGAGGAGCGCACGCGGCGCCCTTCGCAAGGCACTCGCGATAGCCGCCTCGAGCACTGCCGCTCGGAGCTCGGCCGCGCGCTCTTGGTCCTTCGCTTCCTCTTCGGTCAACGACGCCGTCGCGCTACCCGATACCTTGGCGGCGATCGACTGCTCGGGCATCGTGTGCAGGATGTACTCGACGCTCGCCGAGTACACGATGTCGCTGCCCTCGCGCGCCGCCTTGAGCTTTTGCACCTGTCCGGAGACGAGGACCACCGGCGTCTTGCGCCGCTTCGATTCTTTGGCGAAGTCCTGGTCGGCGCCGAGTACCTCGACTCCGGGGAGCTCCGCGAGCTTCCTGCGCGATTCCTCGGCGAGCTGGGTCTCGATGCGAGTGGACTTCACGCTCGTCTGGTTCCGCATCGAACCGAGCTTCACCAAGACCTTCGTTTTCGAATCCGTCACCACCTTGTCCTCGAGCTCGAGGGACTTGATGGAATCCTTGATCTGGGAGCGGACGGCGTCCGACGGATCCTGCAGGTGAGCCCTGAGAGGCTTGATCGCGCTCTTGTCCCCGATGTTCTTCAGACCGGCCGCAGCAGCAGCGCGAACCGAAGCGTTCGAGTCATCGAGCGCCTTCACCAGCGAAGGGACGGCGGCGCTATCTCGTGAGCGCCCGAGCTCGAGCGCGGCCTGAACGCGCACCCGGAAATCGTCCCCGTTCTTCAGCCTTTCAACCAGCTCGGACAGCTTGGGCGAGGCGGAGGCGACGCTCCCCACGAGAAGTGCACAGGCGATGCAAACAGCACGGAACGAGCGGCGCATGGGTGAAGACGAACTCGATCATCATTTCCTCTTCGCGTCGGCGCTCGCAAGCAGCAAACGAGGCGCACCCTCATTTCGGTAGTAGATTCGGCCAGCGTGTAGGCGACGCGACACGCGTAATTCTCAGCGAGAAACTCGCTGCTTCCGCGCCGAGTCTTCGCCGGATTTCAGAGCAACGCCGTGACGATGCGCTCGATTTCGGCATCGTCACCTGAATGAAAGCCCTCGTGCACGTCGCGGATCAGCCCCTTTTGGTCCGCGATGTAGGAGGTCGGCATCTTCTGCGGTTTGTACGAGGCGGACACACTCTGGTTCCGGTCCCACACGAGCGGGAAATTCACGCCCGTCTCTTTCTTGAACGCCAGGATCCCCGAGTCGTCGTCATCCACGCTCACACCGATGACCACGAGCTTCCCCGCGTACTTGTCCGCCAGCCGCTGATACGCCGGGAACGATTGGCGACACGGCTCGCACCACGTCGCCCAGAAGTCGACGATCACGATCTGTCCGGCAAATTGCGCAGGCCCGATGGGGGCCCCGCCCCCGACCGGCTCGAGCTCGAACGAGGGAGCGATCGAGCCGGTCAGCTCGTGCGTGCTCTTGGAGGCGGCGCCGCCCCGGCCAGCGCCGCCGCAAGCTCCGAGAACGGTACCGGCGAAGGCTGCGAGCAACGCCGTTCGCCGGGTGAAATAAACCTCGGGTTCGAAGTTCGTGCGCTTCACTTCTTCTTAGGTTTACCCGCCGGCGCCTCGTCCGGGCAACCGTCTTCGTCTTGGAAGTCGTTCTTGGTCTCGGGCTCGTCGACGCACTCGTCTTCGTTGTCGGGAATGCCGTCCTGATCGTTGTCGGGATCCGGGCAGCCGTCGGTGTCGTCGGTGCCGTCGGTGTCTTCCGGTTCGTTGGGGCACTTGTCGGTCGCGTCGGGCACGCCGTCTTGATCGGTGTCCTTCTCGTCCGGGCAACCGTCTTCGTCCTGGAAGCCGTTCTTCGTCTCGACCTTATCGGGACAACGATCGGAGTCGTCGGGCACGCCGTCCTTGTCGTTGTCGAGCTCCGGGCAACCGTCGGTGTCCTCGAAGCCGTCGGCGTCCTCTGCCTGCATGGGACACTTGTCCGCGGAGTCGACGATCGTATCGAGGTCGTTGTCCTGATCGGGGCAACCGTCGGTGTCCTCGTAGTTGTCGAAGTCCTCCTTGTCGGTCGGGCACTTGTCGGCGGCGTCGTCGATGCCGTCGCCGTCACGATCGGTCACCTCGTGGACGAACAAGAAGCCCAAGAAGGCGCGCAGCTTGGGCACGCCCACGCCCTCGACGATGCCTGCGCCGGCGCCCGCCGAAATCGTGATTGGAGAGCCGAGGGGCGTGACCTGAACGCCGCCGTCGATCTCGAGTGAGTTCTCGCCGCGGTTCGAGGTGAAGCGCGTGGCGCCGAAGCCGTCGACGAGCACGCGGACGACCGGACCGATGCGATACCCGGCGCCGACGCCGTAGCGGAACTCGTTGCCGATGTCGGTGTTGCCGACGCTGCCCGAGCCCTTGAAGACACCCGCCAGGTTGCCGCCGAAGGAGAACGGCCCCTGCTCGCCGTCGAAGATGGCTCGCACGCCCACGCTCGGCGTCGGATCGCCGATGTAGTTCCCGTCCGACGTCGCGTGCCCGAGCGGAGCGGTACCGAACACGGTCGCGCCGATCACGACCGGAGCCTTCGGCTCACCGTAGATTCGGAACTTCGCCTCGAGCTCGAGATCACCCATGCCGACGGCGTCGATGCCGTCCTCGAGCGGCTGGCCCTCGTCGTCGATGCCTTGCCCTTTCACGTAAGTGACGGGGACTTTCAAGCCGAGCTGGAGGCGAGGAATGATCGTGAGCGAGCCGAGCGCGTCGGCGGTCACGATGTTCTCGACCACCTTCACGTCACGCGAAAGAGCGTTGGGATCGTCGCAGTTGGTCGCGCCCTGACAGCTCACGACGACGAACGGCTCCCAGCCGTAGTTCGCCATCAGCCCGGCGCTCCAGGTCATCTCACCGTCGGTGCGCGCGCCGCGAGTCGTAAAGTAGTTCCGCGGTCCTGGCGCCGGATTGAAGCGCTGAACGCTGAACTCGCTGTCCACGGCGTCGCTGGCCTGCGCGCGAACGACGGACGGCGCGATGAAGACGGAGAGACCGGCGGCCGCGGACACGGCGGCGCCGAGCATGGATCGGGACCAGAGACACGAAGCAGTGCGCAAGGCGACTTCTCCTCGACGAGGTACGAAAACCAAATCCAGAGACTTTCACACCCGACTCGAAATAGGCAACGCAAATCCCGCGCACCCTTTGACCGCGCTACGCAGGCGCGAACTCGGATTCGACGACCGGAAAGGAGCCTTCCCCGACTCGGCGAAAGCGCGCACTTCGGACGCACTAATCCGCCCTTTTTTTCTACTGTAATTTCGCGCGCGGCTTTATCGTTTCCATCGCCTTGGCCGTCTGCACCGGTTGTCGCAGCATCGTGGAAGAAGCCGCCCGGTTCTGTCCGTACTGCGGGCTTTCCATCGTCCGGGCGCCGCGACGGCTCGGGCCTGGCTCCGAGATCCCCATCGACTTCGGAACCGTCACGCTCGAGTCGCGGATTGGTGAAGGCGGCATGGGCGTCGTGTACCGCGCGCGACTCGACTACAATCCAGCCAGCCGGCTGGCGGGCACACCTCCACACCCTGTCGCCGTGAAGACGCTGCATCCGCTCCTCCGTGGCGGTGAGCGAGCTCGACGCTTGTTCCTACGCGAAGCCGAAGCGCTCCGCCGGCTCGCTCATCCGAACATCACGCACTTCTTCGCGCTCGCCGATCACGAAGGTGAGCTCGCGCTCGTGATGGAGTTCGTCGAGGGCAAGCCGCTCAGCGACGTGATCCAGCAGGCGCTCGCGCGCCGTGCCCACCCGGCTGTCCCGTGCCTGCCGTTCGTCCACGCTTGGCACTACTTCGCGCAGCTCCTCGGCGCCCTCGCGGCGGTCCACCAGCTCGGCATTTTGCATCGCGACGTCAAGCCAGCGAACATCCTCATCCGTCCCGACGGCGTCGCAAAGCTCACTGATTTCGGCATTGCGCGCATCCCCGCCGAGGAAGCAGCCAACACCGGCGGCATCGCGCCCGGCACTGGCTCCTACATGTCTCCCGAGGCGGTGCAGGGCAAGGCGCTCGACCCTCGCTCGGATCTCTACTCGGCCGCGATCGTGCTCTACGAGATGCTCACCGGCACGACGCCGTTCGACAGGCCGGAACGCAGCGAGCTCATGATCCGAACCGCGCAGATCGAGGACCCGCCCGCGTCGATCTCGAGCATGATCGGCAGCGCGCCGTCGGTTCTGGATCTCTTGTTCGCTCACGCCCTCGCCAAAGATCCGATGCATCGCTACCCGTCCGCCGTGGAGCTCGGCGAGGCGTTTCGCACCGCGCTCGGGCTGCCGGAGGCTCCGGGCTGGCAAGCGCAGAAGAAGTTCGCCGATCTCGCCCGCACGGTTTCCGGCCTCGAGCTGCCTGCCGTCGATCCGACCAGGCCCGAGATTGTCGAGGAAGCGGAGGCGCTCAGGGCCGATCTGGTCGGCGCTTATCGCAAAGAGTGAACGCGTCGGCCGCGACGCCGCTCGGCCACATGGCCGGCGAGTATCGCCGAGCTGTGCCGCGACTTAACGCAAAGCCTCGGCTCTCCCGCGTTGACACTCTTGCAATGCGCGTGCAAAAGGTCGCTCTGCCGCTGCCCGGCCACAACGTTGCCTCCCGATGAAAACCGCTCTGAGACTGTCGACGGTGGTCGGCTCGCTGCTGCTTGCTAGTTCGGTTCAGGCACAGCCCGCACCCGCGAATCCCCCGAAACCGGAAGCTCCGAAGCCCGCGGAGCCGAAGCCTGCTCCTACGCCCGCCCCCGAGGCGGCGCCTCCAGCGGCCGAAGCAGCGCCACCCGCCGACGCCGCGGAGCCGGAAGAAGAAGCCAAGCCCGAGCCCGCTCTTCCACCGGCGCCTGCGCCCCCGACGGGCTCCGCTGGCGTGGGTTCCCTCCCCATCTTCCCGGAGCCTTCCGCCGACGCCAATCAGCTCAAGAAGCAGGGCGAGGTGCGTCCGGGCACGACCGCTGAGCAGCACGCGGACGTCTACGCGGAGGATTGGTGGACCCACGCGCGGCCGGTGCTCGAGCTACACGGCTACTTTCGCGCACGCGGTGAGTTGTTCCACAAGTTCTCGCTCGGTCGCGTCGACCCTCCAGAGACTGCAATCTGGCCCCGCCCTGCCGATGACAGCTACCTCGCGCAGTACGGCAGGCAGCAGCGCGCGATCAACAACGCGCTCTGCACGCCTTCGGAAGCGGACAAGGGCGACAGCAATGACGCCGCCGACGCCGATGAGCTCTGCAAGAACCAGACGCAGGCCGGCGCGAACATGCGCTTCCGTCTGAACC
>JAEZYO010001030.1 GCA_023419055.1 Pseudomonadota bacterium
CGACAGCGAGGCGAGCAGGTCGAGGCCCAGGCGGCCGCCCACGATCTGGTCGCGCAAGTCCCCGTCGTCGTCGGCTGTCACGAGCGGGTTCAGCGCGTAGTTGGCGAAGAGGCCGAACTCCCAGGGATCGTCCGTGTAGCGGTTGCCTGATCCTTCCGCGGTGACCCAGCCGTCGTGGGTGGCGGCCGGCTTGAAGCGCTCGACGTCGACCTGGGCTCGGGTGGTCGAGCTCACGAGCACGACACCGAGCGATACACAGAGGCCAAGAACGTTACGCATGGTCTCGTCTCTCCCGCTCAAACGTTGCGACGGCGGCGCAGCAGAAGGAGCAGCGCCGGAACGAACGTCCAGACCTCACCGCCGCGAGCGCCGCCCGCGACACCGCAGGTGAAGGCACCGCCCCGAACGCTCTCGTCGGGGTCGACGAGCGCCGCCGAGCCGTCCTCGGACCCGGGGGTGCCCGGCACGCAGCGCCCATCTGGTCCGCATGCCAGGCCATCTCCGCAGGAGGCTCCACCGGCACCGCAGGGGGTGCAGGTCCCGCTCTGGCAGACCAGGCCGTCGCAAGCGGCGTCGGATTCACAGCTGTCGCCACCCGTCGCGACACATCGACCGTCGCTGCAGGCCTCGCCCGACTCGCAGTCCCCGTCCGCGCTACAAGCCGGGGCGTAGCGGCACTCACCGCTGATGCAGCGGCCGCCCGCCGGGCAGTCCGCGTCCTCGTCGCAAGCGCTGACGTCTTCGACGACGTCCGGCACGCCGTCGTCGTTGGCGTCGGGTGGGACGCAGCGGACGCGGGTACCGACGTTCAGATCGTTACCGTGCTCGCTCACGGCGCGCACGAAGAAGTCGGCGTCGCAGATCTGCCCGAGCTCGACCGCGGCGAGCTCCACGCTGCCCGAGACGTAGCCGTGCACTTGGCCCCGGAGCAACAGCGGATCCACGTCGGTCCCAACCTCGGCTTCCGCGCGCTGAGCGGCCCCGGCGTTCGTCACGAAGTCGTCCTGCGCCGCTCGATGGTCCCAGAAGTCGATCACCGTGCCGTCACCCGCCATCGCGAACACGTGCTCGTAGCCGCCGTTGGTCGGATCACTCAGGAACGCGGAATCGACGGCGCTCGCTGCAGCGCTGCCGCCCGTGGTCGGATCACGATCGGAGTCGATGAACAGGTAGAGTCGCAGGCTTTCGTCGGGGAGGCCCGGCGACGAGACGTAGGCCCTCCACCAGAGTCGCGTGCCGTCCGTGGTCGCGTAGACGCTGCGCACGTCGACGGATTGCTCGGATGCCGCGAAGGCGGCGCCGTCGCCCGCGACGTCTTCGGCTCCGAACGGCCAGCTCGACTCTCCGGTAGCGTCGGCCGCCACGAGCTCCGAAATGGGTGGCGTGCTGCGGCCGCCCGACCAGGTTTGAGCTAGCGCGCGGCCGGGGCTCGCGAGCGCCAGAGCTGCCAAGAGCGAGGTGAGGGCGTGTCGGACGAACGCGCTGTCGGTGGGATAGAACCAGCTCATGGTCACCGGATGCGTGGCGAGGCGCTGCCCCGGATTATCAGCCGGGTTCGCGAGAACGCTCACGTTTCTGAAAGGCGATTCACGAGTCCGTCGACTCGCTCGATCGCCATCGTAGCGAGTGTCGGCTCGTCGCGTCTACACGATCGCGAGATCGATCGCGTGGCGAGCGCGCGCGCGAGTCGCAGCTGCGGCAATCCTCACCGCGCTGCGTGGCCTTGCGCGGGAGGCGCGCCACGAGGCTGCTCGACGCGGACCGCGTTCTTGCTCGGCATGATCTCGTGGCCGCGCCGGCGCGCTTGCACTTGCGTGAACTCGGCGCCCAGAAGAAAGATCTGCGCGGCGTAGTAGACCCACACCGTGAGCGCGATGATCGACCCCGCGGCGCCGTACGAAGAACCGACGGCGGCCTTTCCGAGGTAGAGGCCGAGCAAGAGCTTGCCCAACGTGAAGAGCGCGGCCGTCACCGCCGCGCCGAGCCACACGTCGCGCCACCTGACGTCGGCGTCCGGCACCACCTTGAAGATGACGGCGAAGAGCGCGGTCACGACCGAGAAGGAGAACGCGGCGTTCAAAACTTGCCAGAGCGCGGCGCCGCCGGGCAGCGCGTTCGCGAAGAGGTTACCGAGAGCGCTCAGCACCGAGCTTACGAGCAGCGAAATCAAGAGCAAGAACGCGACGCCGAGCACCATCGTAAACGAGAAGAAGCGGTCTTTCAGCGCCCCGAGCAAGCCGCGGCCCGGCTTCGGCTCGACCTCCCAGATCGTATTCAGAGAGGATTGAAGCTCTCCGAAGACGCCCGAAGCGCCTACGAACAGCGTCACGACGCCGATCACCGCGCTGAGCACTCCGGCGCTCGGCGAACGCGCGCTCGCGACCACGGATTGGATGCCCTCCGCTGCGTGGCCACCGACCACGGTCGCGAGCTCACCCGCGACGTGACCGCGAGCCGCCTCGGCCCCGAAGAACCACCCGACGACCGCGATGGTGATGGCGAGGAGCGGCGCCAGCGAAAGGAGCGAGTAGTAGGCGAGCGCCGCGGCCAGCCGAGAGGCTTTGTCATCGACCCAGTCGCGCGCCGTTTCCTTGATGATGGCGTAGAGCTTGGAAGCCACGGTGATCGCCTCGCGACGAGGTCGATTGCAACGCCAGGGCCAAAGTCGATGCTTCGCGTTCAGCGCTCTTCGGGGCCGGCGTCGAGCGTCCGAGGATCGGTGAGACCGGCGTCGATGACGGGTGGACGGCCGACGTCGAACGGCCGCCTGTCCGCGGGTTCGGGCCTGACGCCCGCGTCTACCGGAGCGCGGTCGACGGGCTCCTTGTCGTCGATCCGGGGATCGGCCAGGGCGGCGCGAGTTTTGTCGTCGGCTCCCTGGTGCGCGCGCTGAGTCGTGCGCACGTCTCCGACGGGTTCGGGCGCGCCCGCGGAGAGGAAGCTCCTGCCGGGGTCGCCTTCACAGGCCAGCGCGAGAAATCCGGCGGAGAGGGGAACGAGGGCGTAGCGGAAGAGAGAGCCGTGCATCGCGATTCGCGGCGTGCAAGTCCGATGCCCGTGGCGGAGAGAAGCACGAAGGGGCGTCGCGTCCCCGTTCCGTGCAAACCCGCACCTTGTTGACTCGCGTGCGCGAGCGGCGTGGCAGATGTGACCCGCGTCAGCCGCCGAACCAGCGCCGCCAGAACGGGCCCTCGCCCTTCTTCTCTCCGACCTTGGGTGTTCCTGCGCTCGGGGGGGAGGGTGCTGGGGCGCGTGGCGCGGGCGCAGCTGGCGCAGGAGGGCGCTGTCCTGGCGGGCTTGCGACGCTCGTCACCGGTGCTTGCGCCACCCGCGCGGGCGCAGGCGCAACCGCGGGCGCCGCGGTCACCATATCATCGGCGATCTCCTCCGGTTCCGACCCCGGTAGATCGAAGCTGTCCCCCAACAACCACTGGCTCGGGTCTTCGAAGTCTCCGCTCGTCGTCGCGAGTCCCTTCGTCCCGAGCGAGCTCGGCTTCGCATGGAGCTCCGCCGCGCCGACGTCCGCCGAGAAGTCGTGGAGCGCGTCGAGGATCAGGTCGCCTATCGTGCCGGCGGTGTCCTTCTCTCGACTCTTGCGCTTGCCACGCTCGCGCGCCGTGGCTTCCACGAGCCCGCGCAAGTCGAGATAGGTGACGGCCTGGCCGAGACCGAGTGTCACGACGGACAGGTCGCGCGCGAAATCGTTCGCGGATTGATAGCGATCGCGAGGGTTACGGGCGAGCGCGCGAGCCAAGACCTTCGCCAGGTCCGCGCTCACTTCGGGCCTGATTTGTCGGATGTCGGGGATCTGCGCGGCCTGAACCTGCTTGAAGGTCTCGACGTCGGTTTCACCCTTGAACAGCCGGCGACCGGCGAGCATCTCCCACAGCAGGATGCCGGCGGCGAAGATGTCCACCCTGCGATCGGCGCCTTGGCCGAGCGTGACCTCGGGCGCGAGGTAGCCGAACTTGCCCTTGACGATGTCTTCATCGTCGGCGGTCAGGTGGGAGCTCGCCTTCGCGAGGCCGAAATCCACGAGCTTGACCTCTCCGTGGCGTGTCATCAGCACGTTGTGCGGAGAAATGTCGCGATGAACGATGTTGAGCGTCACGCCCTTGTGGTCGGTGGCGTCGTGCGCGTAGGCGAGGCCTTCGCAGACCTGCATCGTGATGAGGCACGCGGCGGCCACGGGCATGAGCTCGCCTCGGTTCGAGAGGTACTCGAGCACCCCCTGCAGGTCGGCGCCGTCGACGTACTCCATCACGATGAAATGGGCCCCGGCGGCCTGCCCGATGTCGAAGACCTGGACGCACTTCGAGTGCGACAGGTAGGCGCAGAGCCGAGCCTCATCCAGGAACATGTTGATGAAGTCACGGTTCGCCGAGAGCTTCGGCAGCACGCGCTTGATCGCCACCTTCTTGCGGAAACCTTCGATGCCGGCGCTTTCTCCGCGGAATACCTCCGCCATGCCGCCTGCGGCTATGCGCTCGATCACCTGATAGCGCTGCACTTCGCCCATCGTGAAAAGCCTTTGGAATCCAAGCTAGCGTGGCTTCCGCCCTCACCGCAACACCCAAGGAGTCGAGCCACGATCGGCGGCGTAATCCCTTCGCTCGTGTAGGTATGCGGGCGCGGCCAACGCGCTTCGTCAGGTAGACGCTCGCCACCGCCCCGGACAGAGGCGCGCCGAGAGAGCGCGCGCTCGCGAGGACTCTACCGCACGTTCGCACGCTCGGAATCGAACGCCAAAATTCCGCGGAGCAGCGGGCGAAATTGCTGCGCGCTCGTCGCGCTCGCGAGTGCAGCGCTCGAACTCGGATGCGCTACTCTCATTCGCGGTGACTCGATTGGCCGCAGAGGATC
>JAEZYO010000270.1 GCA_023419055.1 Pseudomonadota bacterium
CGCTGAGAGACCGCGCCGTTCGGCGATCATCCGAAACGAGAGCCTCGATGCGACACGTCGCGTCGGGGCTTTCGTGTTTTTCGCCCGTCTTCTGTCGCGCCGCGTACCAGGCTCGCTCGCGACGCCGAGCGCCTCAACGAGGCCCGACGAAATCCTAGGGGCGCGCCCGCGACACGATTTCGTGACATGGTTCCGCCGCTCTGCCCGTGAGAAGGCCCCCCTACGATTCCCTCCGCGCCCTGCGCGCGCCCCGGGATGCTCGCGTGCCCCGGGACACGCGCGGTCACCTCTACGTCCCGGGGTACCTGCGGGACGCCGACCGTGGAGCGATCGTCAGCTGGCTCGAGACGCTGCAACCGCTCTGGGAGTTTCGTTACCCTGTCGGGCGGCCGCCGCCCGCCGGTCAGCCGCAGCGGCGCCTGCTCAGGCCCGTGTACTGGCTCGGTAACTGGCAGTTTGCCTGCCTCGAGTACTACCGCCCACCGAAAGGCGTGCACGAGCGCTGCGTGGCGGCCGAGCCTTTCCCGCCCGTCCTCGCACGCCTCGCTCGCGACATGGAGCGGCGCGCGCGGGAGCAGTTCCCCGCTGCCTGGATCCCTCGCGGTTTCTACTTCAACACGTGCCTGGTCAACTTCTACGGAAGCCGCATCGAGAGCGACAAGGTCATCGACTGCGCGCGTGTCGGCGAGCACCGCGATTTCGAGCCGGGGCCGGTCGGGTCGCTGTCGCTCGGCGAGCGCGCGCTCTTTCAGTTCGTGACGTCACGCAAAATAGGGGAGCGCGACGCGCCGCTGCTCTCGCAGTGGCTCGACGACGGGAGCCTTCAGCTCTTCGCCGGGCCGCTCTTCAAGGACAAGACGTTCCACCGCGTTCAGCGCGTGGACCGGAAGCTCCGGTGCGAGTTCCCCCCCGCGGTAGAGGGCTTTCGCACGCGCCGCATCAACTTCACCTTCCGGTACGTGCCGGACGACCACGTCGTCCCCTTCGAGCGGCTCTCAGCCGAGAAGCAGGCCGACATAGTCCCGTACGTTCGAGAGCTCGCCGCACGCTCGCCCTTCTTCGCGCGAGCCCTGGAGCGAGCCGGGCGTCAGCGCTGAAGAACAGGGACGAGGCGCGCGGAAGGCCCGCGATCCGGGCCCACAAAAGCAATCCGCCTCGGCTTTGTCGTGGCCAAGGCGGGTGCCGACTGGTTTTGCCTTTGCATCGGGAGGCTTGGTTCGCCTTTTTCCCTGTCATGCATCGGGTAGTCCCAGTCTCTAAAGAAGAAGTTTGGTCCTACCTGCGCCGAGGTCAACCAGGCAACTCGATAATTTCTCCATGCGGCGGAGTGTCGCAGGAGCGCCACCACGCACTCACCCGTAGGTGTGGACCTCGCCGCGATGCGACACGGTCACGTGGTTCGCGGCGTCGGGGCTCGCCTCGATACGCCCCACGATCTTGGCCTCGATCCCGAAAGAAGCGGCGAGCTCGATGACGCGCGGCGCCGCGCTCGGCGAAAGGTAGAGCTCCAGCCGGTGCCCCATGTTGAAGGTCTGGAACATCTCCTTGTCGGAGATGCCGGAAGCCTGAATCGCCTGGAAGATCGCGGGCGGAGTGAAGAGAGAGTCCTTCACGTAGTGCAGCCCTCGTCCGAACTTGAGGCACTTGGTCTGACCACCGCCGCTGCAATGCAGGATGCCGTGGATGTCGGAAGCGAGCGGCGAAGCGAGCAGCGCTCGAACCACGGGCACGTAGGTGCGGGTGGGTGAGAGCAGGCCCCAGCTCACCGTGCGATTCGTGCCCGGTAGCGTGTCGTTCAGGCGGTGGCGCCCCGAGTAGACCGCGTCGCTCGGGATGGTCTCCGAGTACGACTCGGGGAAGCGCTCCGCGTACTCGCGGGAGAGCACGGTGTGGCGCGCCAGCGTGAGGCCATTCGAGCCGATGCCCGAGTTCTCGTCGTCCTCGTAGCTGGCCTTGCCGAACGAGGCGAGGCCGACGATGAGGTCGCCCGGCACGACGGTGGAGAAGTCGCGCACCGCGCTCCGCGGTAGACGGCAGACCACGGTCGAGTCCACGATGACGGTGCGCACCAGATCGCCGACGTCGGCGGTCTCACCGCCAGTCATCACGAGCTCGACCCCGAGCCGGGCGAGGCGCGTCACCCAGTCGTCGAAGCCGTCCACGATGGCCTTGATGGCGTCACCCTTCACGCGGTGCGCGTTGCGGCCGATGGTGTTGCTGACCAAAAAGCCCGTCGTTGCGCCCACGCAGATCAGATCGTCCAGGTTCATCACCAGCGCGTCTTGGGCGATGCCCTTGAAGACGGAAGGATCCCCCGTCTCTGCGTAGACGAGGTAGGCCAGCGACGACTTCGTGCCCGCGCCGTCGGCGTGCATGATCGTCACGAGCTCGCTCTGTCCGGGCTCGGCGACCACCTTGCAGAAGGCGCCGGGGAAGAGGCCCTTGTCGTGAGCGGCGATGGCCTTGTGAACGTCTTCCTTCGTCGCTGACGCACCGCGCTTGGAATACTGATCGGACATGGCGAGCGGCGGGAGCGTAGTACAAGGCCCCGGGGGGGTCGAGCGGCGCGCCTCGCCGAACGCGTCCCTGGGCGCGGAGCGGTGCCCCCGTGGGCGACGAGGGTGAACCTCCGCGCTGTGCGGGTGGCCGAGCTGCGCTAAGGGGACGTGATGGAGCCGCACAGCATCGACCCGGCGCACGACCTGGTCACGCCGCATCACGAAGGCGTCTTCGGACCACTCCTCTGGGTGGACACGTCGAGCGGCGAGGCTCGTCAAGAGAACTACTACGGTGATCCCGGGGGCGGCACCAAGGCCCTCTTGGTCTGGGTCGGCCACGTCGTCGCGGTCGTGTCGCCGGGTGTGGATGGCGCCGCTCGCGCGAAGGTGAGCCAGGGCTTGCGCGCGTACCTCCGCCGCGGTGAGCTTCCGATCGTGTACGCGGACGAGTGGTTGCCCGGTCGAACCGGGGCTCGTGCCAGCGCGAACGTGGAGGGGGCCGTTGCTCGGCGCGATCTGGCTCGAGCGGCCGCCTACCTGCTCGTGCAGTCCGAGTGGCTCGAGCGAGAGCGCGTCACGATCGAGCTCGACGGTGAGCGCTTCGACTTCGACGTTCGGGAGTCTCCCGACGAGTCCGGGCGGCTGCTCACGGTCATCAAGTAGCTCGCTGCGGGGCCGGGGCGTTCGTTCGCCACCAGTCTCTCGCCTGCTCGTTCGTCCACTCGGGCACGCGGCAGTCGAGCAGCTCGTTCCTGAGCTCGCTCGCGCTCGCTGGCCTTTGATTCCGGTCCTTCGAAAGGCAGCGCAGCAATAGGCGCTCGAAGGCGGGAGGGAGCGCTTCGCCCAGGCGCTCACCCGGCGGGGTAGGCGAGGTGTGCAGGTGGTGGCCGCAGATCTCCACGACGTTCCTCCCCTGAAACGGCGGCGTCCCGGTGACGAGGAAGTACCCGACCGCGCCGAGAGCGTACAGATCGATGCGGTGATCTACGGTATCGGGGGTCGTGATCGACTCGGGCGCCAGATAGAGCCGGGGTGCCCGCCAAGGTTCCGGCTCGGCTGAGCTCGGGGTGCTCACCGTCGCCGACCTGCTTCACGAGCCCGAAGTCGACGAGCTTGACGATGTCCGACGAGCGGCCGCGTTCGCAGATAGGATGTTGGCAGGCTCGATTGTCGCGGTGAATCAGGCCGAGGTCGTGCGCCTCGGCGAGCGCGTCGGTAGCCTGGACCAGGATGCGCACGACGCGACCGGCCGGGAGGGAGCTCGTGAGCTGCACTTCGCGCTCGAAGCGCTCGTTATTCTGCGGCCCGGCGCGCTCCGCGAGCAAGAGCTTCACCGCCGTCGGCCGGCGCAAGAGCGCGTGCTTGGCTCGGTACACCGCGCCCATCCCGCGCTCGCCGATGAGCTCGCCGAGCGTGTACTGGCCGAGCTTTCGCGCCTCCGCGACCTCGCGTCGCAAGCCGTAGATTGAGCGCGCCTCCCAGGTACATGGCCCCGAAGGCCAACAGGTCTAGTGACGACGCAGGTCAGCGAGGTTCTCGTCGCACACGAACGCGAAGTCGCAGGCTACTTCCGCGGCGGAGCAATCCTCGTTTCTTACCCACCGGGGGATGAAAGTAGATTCCTTGGGAGCGGCGTGGGACCGCTCCCAGGAGGTCGCACCTGTCAATACTCGGACAGCTTCTCCCACAAGAACTTGGGCGCGAACGCGGGCCAGCCGTGATTCGTATTGCTGTAGTTGGGATCGGTGTGTTGGCACCAATAGACCGGCGCATCACAGCCCTGGAACATCACGCAGTTGGAGAGCGTGTCCGTGTAGCCTTCGACCGGCGTCGTCTCCGTCCCACAGTTGTTGACCTCCGCGAAGAAGTCGCGTGTCGCGGGGCCGTTCTCTGGTCCTACGACGCTGTCGTTCTTGCCGTGAATGACCACCACCGTGGGGTCACCCTTGCACTGGCGCGAGGTTGGAACATTGAGCGAATAGCCGCCGACGGGCTTGGTCGCACCCGGCCCGGACGCTGCGATCTTGTCGCCGAACTCGCACGCCAGAATGCTGGAGAAGTCTCCGCCCGAGCTCTCGCCCGCCACGAACACGCGCGCCTGGTCGATGCAGTAGCTCGACGTGATCTGTTCGTAGAAGGGATCAAAGAACGAAACGTCGCCGGAGCCCCAGCCGGAGGACGAGTTAGCCGGGTGGGGATACACACGGATCCAGGCTTCTTTCGGGCCAGTGCCTTCGAAGCCCGCACTCTGCTCGGCCCAGCTGATGGGGTTGTTCGTGGGGTTGAACATGATCATGACCGGGTACGCCTTGCTCGGGTCGTAGTTGGTCGGCAGCTTCACGTAGTATTGGTGTCCCGAGACAGTGAGTGGGGAGCCCGAAGAGCCGGTCATCGGGTTGGCCTTGTTGCAGCCGGTGCTCGGTTCGGGTGCTGGCTTGCCCCCCGTTCCACCGCTGCCGCCGGCGCCGCCGCTCGTACCGCCGGCGCCGCCGCTCGTACCGCCCGTCCCCGCCGTGCCGCCGGTGGCTGACGCCCCCGAGCTTCCGCCCGTGCTCGAGGTACCCGCCGTCCCGCCGCTGGTCGCTCCGCCACCCTGATTCGTTCCACCGGCACCGGTTCCACCACTCGCGCTGCCGCCCGCTCCGGCGCCGCCGCTGGCCCCGCCCGTGGCGCCGCTACCTGCGCCCGAAGAGCCCGCGCCGCCTCCTGTTTCCGACGGTTCGGTGACGTCCGACGAACAGGCGGAGAGGGCGGAGGCCGAGAACAGAGCGACAAGCGAGGCGAGCGAGATTTTTTTGATCATGATGAATGCGAGGACGCCTGCGAAGGGTCGGCGACGAACCGGGATAGCGCCTCAAAGCGACATATCCCCTCGCACCCGGCCCACTGATCATAACTTCGGGATCTGCGGAATCTTGTGACGAGACTGCCTTGCTCCGCCCGGATGCTGGAGGGCCGCTCACCTTGGATACGAGCTTCCTCCTGCCACCCGGCGCCGGCGACGGATCCCGGCCTTCAGGGCTCGAGGCCGGAGCAAGACGGTCCAGCCGCGGCAGTCGTCAGCCTGCGAGCACCAATCGCGCAACCATGATCCCGAAGCAGACGAGCTGAATCAAGAAGAAGCCGAAGCGCGCGAGCACGGCGCGGTTTCGCCCGCTCGCGACGTGACACGTGCTCTGCAGAACGCGCGCGGGGAGGACGGCGAACGCCGCGTTCTGAAAGACGGGATCGAAATCGAGATCGTGGAGGCTGCCGAGGAGAACGAGCGCGGCGAACACGGGCAGGTTCTCGACCGAGTTCAAGTGAGCGCGCATGGTGCGCTGGTAGCGATCGGTGCCATGCGGGACGTCGGGACGGAAGGAGTTCGGCCGAGCGCCTCTGAGGACGGCGCTGACGCGCGGGAGGCCGATGCCCAGAAGGACGAGGAGCAGTGTCCAGACTGCGAAGGCCAGCAGCGCCCAATGCGAGGGAACCATGGGCGAACGCTAGCGCGATTTCATTGCCGCAGGCGTCCTGCTATCAGGGGTCCGCGATGCAGGAGTTTCCCGGAATTCGCGGCAGGGTCCGGTTTCGGCGGGACGAGCTCGGTTACCCGACGCTGGAAGCGGACGATTTTGCGGACGGGACGTACGGGCTCGGGTACCTGCACGCGCGCGATCGTCTGGTTCAGGTGACGCTGCTCGGCTTGGCGGCGCGCGGGAACTTGATGTCGGTGTTGGGTGACAAGCCGTTGCCGCGCCTGATCGATCACAGCGTGCGCGCTCTCGGGCTCGCGGCCGATCTTTCGGAGCAGGTCGCCGCCTGCGACGAGGCGGGTCGGCGCTTCCTCGAGAATTACTGCGCTGGATTCAACGCGGGCGCCGAGAAGCGCCGGCCGCTCTTGCTGCGCTTGCTCGGCGTCGCGCCGCCCGTGTTCACCCCGGAGCAGGTGGTGGCGACCTTTCGCTTCGTCACCTACTTCGGGCTCAACAGCATCCAGCTTTCGGTGGAGCTCCTGGTGGCGGAGCTGCTAGCAGGAGGCGCGCCGAAGCGCCTGTTCGAAAGGCTACTCGGCGACAAGCTGCGCGGCGTCGATTGGGACGAGACGCGACGCCTGCGTATCCCGAAGGATTTGTCGTTCTTCGAACACACCTTTCCAGGTACGCCGCTCGCAGGGTCGAACGCGTTCGCGGTGAGCGGTGCGCGCTCGACGAGCGGCGGCGCTCTCTTGATGGGCGAGTTTCACATGGAGGTCGGGCGCTTTCCGCCCATCGTCTACCCGGCGAACGTCGAGCTGCCCGACAACTATCTCTGTGGGATGACGATCCCGGGGATGGCGTGGTTCGCCGCCGGGCGCACCAGACACGTGGGCTGGTCGTACACGTACGCGCACGCCGACAACGTCGACTTCTTGATGGAGCGAGTCCGCGGAGCGAAGTACCAGGCCGGTGACGATTGGGTGCCGCTTCGACGGCGAGAAGAGCGCGTTGCGATCAAGGGACGGCCGAGCGAGACCTGGATTTTTCACGACAACGACTACGGGTCGATCGTCGGTGACGTGCAGGGACAAGACGGGCGAGAGGCGGTCGTGCCCTGCATTCGGATCAGCGGGCTCGATCAGACGCATCGCGCGCTCTCCGCGGCGCCCCGGGTCATCGACTGCAAGAGCGTCGAGGAGCTCGCGGAGGTGCAGCGCGAAGTGAAGACCGCGTCGCTCGAGGCGGTGATGGTGGACGCGGCGGGGACGGTCGCGAGCATCGCCACGGGGCAGGTGGATCGGAGGCCCGAGGGGTGGAACGGCGTTTATCCGCGCCGAGGTTGGGACCTCGGCGATCGAAATCCGCAGCCGCTGCCCGAAGAGACGCGACCGTACGTCCTTCGCCCGGAGCTCGGCGCGATCGCGTCAGCGAATCAAGGGGGCCAGGGACCGAACCGCGATACGTGGTGCACGCTGCCGGAGCCGCTCTATCGCTTTCAACGCATCTCGGAGCTGCTCGCGAAGCGCGAGCGCCACGACGTGTCCTCGATGGTCGCCATCTCTTACGACGTCTACGATCTCTCCGCGAAGCGCCTGCTCCCCGTCTGGAAGGACCTTCTCCCCGAGCACGAGCTCGCTCGCCGGCTGGCGGCGTGGGCGGAGGACCAGCCCCGCGACCCGGAGCTCGTCGGCGCCTTCCACGCGTTGTACGAGGAGGTTTGCTTCGCGCTGATCGCGGAGGATCTCGGCCCCGACGCGGCGCGGCGTTTTCGAGAGTGGTCGGCGCTCGCCTTCTTCCAGAACGAGCTCGACGCGCTGCTCGCGCTGGAGAAGCCGGAAAAGCTCGATCGCGAGGGCCTCCGAGCGGTACTCGCGCGCGCGTTCGAACGCTACCTCGAGCCGCTCTCCGGCGTGGAGCGGCTCGAGATCCCGGTGAAGCTGCGCTTCAAGGGCGTCGTGACGCAGGGTCGGACACCGTCGTTCCTCGGGTTCGACTCGAAGACGCTCGAGCTGCCGGGCACGCCCGTGACACCCTTTCAGTGTCGCGTCTCACCGATCTCGGGAGAGAACCTGGTTTACGCCCCCGCCTTTCACCTGGTGTTCGACATGAGCGAGCGCGGCGCGCTCTACAACGTGCCCGGTGGCGCGTCCGAGTCGCGCTTCGGTGTGGGGTACGGCAAGGGCCTCGACGAGTG
>JAEZYO010000319.1 GCA_023419055.1 Pseudomonadota bacterium
GCTCTTGCCCGCGTCGAGCGCGCGCTCGAACTTGAGCGCGTTGATCTTGAAGTACTCGCGACCGGTGCGCGGGTGACCCTCGGGATCGGCCTTGTGGTACTTGTTCGCGAGGTTCTCGAGCTCCACGGCGCGATCGACGAGCAACGCGTCCGCCGCGGGGCCCTCGAGGTAGCCGCAGGCCTCCTCGTCGCGCGCGTACGCTTCACGACCCGCGCGCTCCACCTCGGCCAGCACCGAGGCGGGGATCTTCACGTTGCCTTTGACCCAGACAGGCTTGTCGGTTGCCATCAGAGGTCACCAAACATAGCGCCGTTCCCACTTCTGGGGAGCAAAGTAGCGATCGCCGCGGTCGCAGGCGATCGTCACCACGCAGCCCTCGCGGCCCTCGGCGTGGAGTCGTTCGGCAATCTTCACCGCGCCGGCGACGTTGGCGCCGGTCGAGTGGCCGACGTGCAGCCCTTCGAGCTCCGCGAGGCGGTCGGACATGTCCCAGCCGTCGTCCGTGCTGATCGGCATGATCTCGTCGGGCAAGTGCTCGTCGTAGATATTCGGCACGATGCTCGAGGCCATGTGCTTCAGGCCCTCGAGGCCGTGCAGAGCCTCGGCGGGCTCGGCCGCGACGCAATAAACCGGCGGAGTGTGCTCGTGCAGCCGGCGCGTCGTCCCCATCATGGTCCCGCTCGTACCGAGGCCGGTCACGAAATGCGTGATGCGATCCCCGAGCGCGTCGAGGATCTCCGCGCCCGTGCCGAGGTAGTGGGCGAGGGGGTTCGAAGGGTTCGAGTACTGGTCCGGGTAGAAGTACTTCTCCGGCTCCTTCGCCACGAGCTCGCGCACGAGCCGGATCGCGCCGTCCGAACCCTCCATGGGATCGCTGAAGATGAGCTCGGTCCCGAACGCCTGAGTGATGTCCTTGCGCGCCTTGGTGACGTTCGCCGGCATCACGAGCTGCACGCGAAAGCCCATCGCGGCGCCGATCAGCGAGTAGGCGACGCCGGTGTTCCCGCTGGTCGAGTCGATCAGGATCTTGTCGGAGGTGAGGCGACCATCGGCGATGGCGTCCTGCACCATCCGGTACGCCGGGCGATCCTTCACCGACCCGCCCGGGTTCGCGAACTCGAGCTTCAAGTAGATTTCCACGCCCGGCGTGGCGCGACCGATCTTGTCGAGTCGGATGAGCGGCGTATTGCCGATGGCTTCCAGGACGGAGCCGAGCTTCCGCGAGCGGTCGAAGCGTTTCATGAGGTCCTGCCTTCGATGACGGCGTGGATCTGGCGGAGCGCCCGCCAGGCCCCCTCCGCGAGCGTCCGCGAGGGAGTGAACTTGAAGTGCGCGCCGTGCGCGAACGGGGCCTGGGTGGAATGCCGCGTCACGAGCGCCCTTCCGACGCCCGCGCGCAGCAAATAGGAGAGCTCACTCGCGGCCGCAGGCCCCGCCGCGATCGAGAGATCGGCGCGCTCGAGGCGCTCCTGTCCCTCGGCGCCGACCTCGGGTAGCCGGCGCTGGCGCGAGTAGAGGTCGGAGCTCATCGACCGCCGGCGATGGCGGGCACGATGCTGACTTCGTCACCGGCCTTGAGCTTGGTGTCGAGGCCGTCGAGGAAGCGTACGTCCTCGTCACCCACGTAGATGTTCACGTGGCGGCGCACACCCTTCGCGTCGAGCAGGCGATCTCGCACGCCCGGGTGCTTGCCCTCGAGCGCGTCGATGACGCCACGAAGCGTCTCACCCGGGACCTGGACTTGTTCTTCACCGCCCGTGAGCGAGCGCAGCGGAGTGGGGATTCTAACGGTTACCATGACGCTTCCTCTCGTGATGTTTTATGCAACGCAAAGCGAGCTCGGCGCTATGTAGCGCGACTCCTGAATTTCCAAAATCCGCCTGCTCTCTCCACAGAGCGGGCAGTCTCGGCGGGCGGTCACCGCGACCTCCCGCAGGCGATCGGTCTTGCCGTCGTAGCTGAAGAGCGCGCCGTGACGCGGCTCTCCCGCGAGCTCCGAGAGGGCCAGATCGGCCATGAGTGCTCCCGCTAGGCCGACCACCGGGCCCATCACCCCCGCTTCCGCGCAGTTCGGTTGGGCCTCGTCGTCGGGCAGGTCCTCGAAGAGGCAGCGGTAACAAGGCCGGCCCGTGCCCGAGACCGACCAGACCGTCGCGCGAAAGCGGATCGCCGCGCCGTGGACCACCGGCCGCGCCTCGAGGCGCGCCGCGTCAGCGGCCAGGAACTTGGTCGCGAAGTTGTCGGAGCCCTCGAGCACGACGTCCGCGCGGCGGACGAGAGCGCGCGCCGTCTCGGGCAATAGCCGCGTGCCCGCGAGCTCGATGCGCTGGTGCGGAGCCGAGATGCGCTCGAGCGCGCTCTTCGCCACGGCGCACTTGTCGCGCCCGACGTCTCGCTCCGTGTACAGGATCTGCCGGTGGAGGTTGGAGCGCTCTATCGGATCGTCGTCGGCGAGCACGACCGTGCCGACGCCGGCCTCGACCAGCGCGAGCGCAGCAGGACACCCGAGGCCGCCCATTCCGACGACCAGCGCGGTCTTGCCGGAGAAAGGTTCACTTCGCGAAGTACTCATCGAGGCTGAAGTAGCGCTCGCCCGTGTCGCAGAGCAGGGTCACCACGGTCTTGCCCTCACCGAGCTCGCGCGCGACGTGGAGCGCCACCGCGACGTTCGCGCCGGAGCTGATCCCGACCAGCAAGCCTTCCTTGCGCGCGAGGTCGCGCTTCGTCTCGTAGGCGCGCTCGTCGCTCACGGTCCGCACCTCGCTCGGCACGGAGGGATCGTAGTTCTTCGGGACGAAGCCGGCGGCGATGCCCTGGATCTTCGACGGGCCGCGCTCACCGCGCGAAATGGTCGCGCTCGACTCCGGCTCGACGGCGACGAGGCGGCACTCCGGGTAACGCTCGCGCAGCGCGCGCCCGGTCCCCGAGATGGTGCCACCGGTCCCGACCGCGGCGACGAAGGCGTGGATCGGCTCGCTCCCGAGAGCGTGGAAGATCTCCTGCGAGGTCA
>JAEZYO010000368.1 GCA_023419055.1 Pseudomonadota bacterium
GAGGAGGGCACGCTCGAGCAGGTCCGCCCGCAGCTCTACCGCGCGAGCGCCTTCGCCTACGCGAACGCGAACGACGTCAAGAACATGCGCCGCGTCCTCCGCAAGCTCACGGAGATCGACGCGCGCATCCTCGGCGGCTTCTTGTCCAAGCGCACGCACCCGCTCCTGCAAAAGGAAGCGAAGAAGATGCTCGAGCAGAGCGGCCAGGTCCCGCGCAAGATGATGGTGCAGCGCCGGCCCTGAGCCGGATCCCCGACAGGGCGCTGGCTAGAGCCCGACGACCGTGGCGCGCGCCACCGGCTTCACCGCGATCTCGGGCAAGAGCTCGGCAAAGCTCAGCACGCGCTGCTCGGGCAGCTCGAGCTCCAGCAGCTTGCGGACGAAGCGGCGAATGTCGGGCTGAGTGAGGATCGGCACCGCGCTGCCGGCCGGCACGCTCTCGAGCGCACGGCGCACGGCACGCACCACGTCGCGCCCCGCCGCCGGGGCGAGCGTGAGGAAGCTCCCGGCCGGGGTGCGCGAAATGGACGAGCGAACCGTCTCTTCGATGTTCTGGTCGAGGAGCACGACCGAGAGCTCGCGCTGCCCGCGCGTGACCGCGTGCGTGATGGAGCGCCGCAGCTGGGAGCGCACGAACTCCGCCAGATTCAGAGGATCCTTCTCGGTTTGCCCCACGAGCGACAGCGCCTCCAGGATGCCGCGCAGGTCACGGATGCTCACGCGCTCGTCGAGCAGCCGCCGGAGAACGTCTGCGAGCTGAGTCACGGCGATGGGCTTCGGCACCACCTGGCGCACGACGGCCGGCGCGATCTGGTCGAGTTGATCGAGCAGGCCTTGAGTCTCGGCGATGCCGAGGAAATCCGCGGCGCGCTCGCGCACGACGGGCAAGAGCTCACCCACCAGGTGTTCGGCGAGCTGCTTGTCCTCGACCTCACTCGGGATCGAGTACACGCGCGCGGGGACCTCCTGGAGCGAGAGCACCAGGTGGCGCTCCGGGAGGTCGCGGTTGACCGTGATTCGGCACGGGGGAAGGGGAACCCCGAGCTCCCGGAAGGCGAGCTCGCGCACCGCCGTGAGCGCCGAGCGCAAGCCGGGCCGCTCGACCTGGTCGCCGCGGAGCTCGTCGTCGATGAGAGGGGCGAAGGTCGCGCTCACCTCGAGCGACCAGGGGAGCACGATCGGCACGAAGCGCGGGCCCGTACCGCGCGCGCGCTGCTGCACGGGCTCGGTCGCCGCGGGTTCGGCGTTACGAGCGAGCCGTTCGGCCTGTCGTCGCGACGCGAGGAAGAGCAAGAGGCCGATCACCACGAACGGCACGCCCGGGAGGCCCGGGATCGCAGCGAGACCGAAGACGAAGAAGCTCGAGACGCGGAGCGCGCGCGGCTGCTCGAAGAGCTGGCCCGCGAGCTCGGCGCCGAGCGGCGTCTCCGCTTCTTCGCTCGCCACGCGGGTGACCAGGATGCCCGCTGCCGTCGCGATCACGATGGAGGGGATCTGCGTCACGAGGCCGTCACCGATGGTGAGCAAGCCGTAGCGCTTGAGCGAATCGACGAGCGCGAGGTCCTTCTGTCCCACGCCGATCGCGATGCCCCCGAAGAGGTTGATGAGCGTGATCAAGAAGCTCGCGATCACGTCGCCCTTCACGAACTTCATCGCGCCGTCCATGGCGCCGTAAAATTGGCTCTCGCGGGCGAGCGTGCGGCGCCGGGAGCGAGCTTCGTTGCCGTCGATGGCTCCGGAGCGAAGCTCCGCGTCGATGGCCATCTGCTTGCCCGGCATGGCGTCGAGCGTGAAGCGCGCTCCCACCTCCGCGACTCGCTCGCTGCCCTTCGCGATCACGATGAACTGAATGATGCTGAGGATCAGGAAGATGACGCCGCCGACCACGTAGTTTCCGCGCACCACGAAGGTGCCGAACGCGCGGATCACCTCGCCGGCGTCGGACTGGAGCAGGATGAGTCGCGTGGACGAGACGTTGAGCGACAGGCGGACGAGGGTCGTGATGAGGAGCAGGGTAGGGAACGCGGCGATCCTGAGCGCGTCGCTCACGTAGAGCGAGACCAAGAGGATGGCGACCGAGATGGCCAGGTTCGACGCGATCAACAGGTCGAGCAGCCAGGTCGGGAGCGGAACGACCATGAGCCCGACGACCGCGATCACGAGCCCGGCGAGCACCGCGTCGGCCGAGCCGAGCCGAGCCGGCTTCTTGAGCGACAAATCGAAGGCCCCGACCGACTTCGCCATGACCCCCGTCTAGCCTCAGCTCGGCGCGGCGAACAGCCCGACTACGCCGGTGTAGAGCTGAAGCGCGGGCCGCCCGCCGTTGGGCGCGAGCTCGAACGACGAGTGCAGGCCTGCGAACGGTAGCTCGGGAAAGCGCGCCCGCAGCAGCCGCACGTCCACGTCCGGTGAGCCGTAAAGGCCGTGCCCGCGTCCGGCGCAGCTGACGAACACACCGAAGCGGGGGGCGGAGCCTGCGGTCTCTCGCGAGAGCTCGCGGATCCTGCTCTCGAAGTCGGTGCGGGACGCGGCGGGATCGCGGACGGCGAAGGCGAGCCGCATCCCGAGGCGGACGTCGTCGCTCACGAGGACCCCGCGGCGGTTCGGATCGACCCCCTGAACGCTGCGCAACAAGAGGTCTGGCCGGCCGCCCTCCGTCGGCGCAGCGTCCGAGATCGCCACCAGGACGAGCGGCTGGTGAGCGAGGTCGGCGGCGGCGCTCTTCAGCACGTCGAGCGCGGGCTCGCCTTCGAGCGAGAGCACGAGACCTCCCTGGATCTCGGTGATGGTGCGGAGCGGCATCAGGAGCCGGCAGGCCGGCGAGGCGCGCACGATGCTGCGATAGGCGCCGCGCAGCAGCATGACCCCGAGCGGACTGTGCGTGACTTGTCCGGTCCTCGAGACGGCCACGATCGGCAGATCGGCCGTGCCTCCGCCGCCGAGCAAGGTGACGTTCGGGAGGCCCTCGACCGACGCGAGCGCCACCTGACTACCGAAGCGCTTCGGCTCGGCGAACACGAGCGCCGTCGACGCCGACGATCGCGTGCGATCGAGGAGCACGCGGCCGAGCGACGCGCCCACCGCTTCCGTGTCGGCCTCGTCGACGTTGAATGCGTCGGCTTCGCCGCCGGCCCAGGTGATCCCGGTGGCGGCCGACTCGCCTTCGATCTCACCGCGCTCGGAGAGCACACCAGCTCCCGCTGTGAGGAGAACCGGGACCCCTGGCGGGGAGCGACGGAAAAAATCCGCGACCTCGAGGATGCGAGATCCCAAGCTCCCGCTCAAAAATACCAACGCGCCGGCCCGGCGTTCGACGTTGCCGATGCTCTCCAAAGCTGCTCTCGCCACTCGTGCCGGGCTTTCGGCTCGGAGTGAGAAGCTCTGGGCTCCCGGAGTCATGACCAGCCGACCATATTTCCGGCACGCGAGGACCGCAAGACCGGGGAGGCGCTTCCCGTGAGGGGCCACTTTGGTATGCTTAAGTTTCCGGGAAATGTCTCTCGCACGCACCCTCGAGCTCCGATCCTATGGCGGCACTGACGTGGGCCGACGGCGCGAACACAACGAGGACGCATTTCTCTGCGAGGACGAGCTCGGCCTCTGGGTCGTCGCCGACGGCATGGGCGGGCACGCGGCCGGAGAGGTGGCCAGTCAAGAAGCCATCGACACCATCCACGGCATGGTCCGGCGCGGCAAAGCGGCCGTGCGCATCGAGGACGGGTTCAGCGAGGAATGCGCTCGGGCAGCCTCCCGAATGCTGGAAGGAGCGGTACAGGCCGCCACGTACATCCTCTTTGCGATGGCCGAGCTCGACCGCGACAAGGCCGGGATGGGTACCACCATCAGCGCCATGATGCGGTTCGGGGATCACCTGGCCGTCGCGCAGGTCGGAGACAGCCGGAT
>JAEZYO010000470.1 GCA_023419055.1 Pseudomonadota bacterium
GGTTCTCCCACACGGCGTAGCCGCGCTCTCCGGACGAGACCACGCGCAGCAGCGCCTGCTCGCCGAGCGGCGGCGTGAACGGCGCGACCCGTGCGGCGATGTTACCGTCGAGGGTGAGCGCCGCGGAGACGAGCCGGGCCTCGCCGAAGCGCCGATCCGACCAGAGCACCACGAGTCGCTCGCCGATCAGCGCGAGATCCAGGTCGAGCTCGGCCGTCGACTCGGCGCTGAGCCGCGTGGGAGTGCGCACCGGCATCGCCGTGGGGCCGAGCCAGATCACCTCGACGGGTCCGCTCGCGCCGCGCTCGGCCGAAGAGCGCACGACGCCCACCGCGACGCTGTCGCCCGCAGCCGCGATCTGCCAGGCGCGCACGTCGCGCGCGAACGCCTGCGCTTCACCGATCGGCTCTCCGCGCGCTCCGACCGGCACGGCGATCAAGTCCGCGCCGCCCTCGGAGCGGACTCCGTACAGGACGAGCCGCTTGCCTCCGAGGCTCACCGCGTCGACCCACAAGACCGGGCGACTCGACCCGCCGAGCTTCTGCGATGGCCCGCGCAGCTTGCCGTCGGCGCCGATCATGGAGACCTCGACCTGCTCGACGCTGCCGCCCTTGCGCGAGCTCACGAGCGCGAACGTGTCGCCGCCGACCCCGCGCACGGCCACCACCCCGAGCTCCGCGGGCGCCGGTGAGAGCTTCTTGCTTCGACCGACCGGTGCGCCGGAAGCGACCGGCAGCGTGAACCACGAGCGCACGCCGGGCTGCTCTTCCGCCGCCCACACGAGCAGCGCTCGATCGCCCTCCTTGCCGACGTAAGGACCGAACGTCCCCTTCGGTACGGTGGCGACGCTCTCCGCCTGGAGCGCGGGCACGCCGGCGCCGCTCTTCGGCGGCTTCTTGCGAACGGCCTCACGCGGAGGCTCGGAAGCGCCCGAACCGCCGCCGCACGAGACGCCGCCGAGCAGCGACGTGAGCGCGAGAACTGCCACGAGCCGGGCGCCGACCTTCACGCTAGAGTCCTACCCCAGATCGCGTGCCGATTGCACCCCGGCCGAGCCGCCCACTACGCTCGGCGCGTGACCCTCGCTTGGCGCCTGCTCCTGGCCATCGGTGTGATCACCGTGGCCACGGCGATGGTCGTCGGTTTTGGCGTGCGCGAGAGCTGGCGCGAGCGCGAGGAGCAGCGCTTCCTGCGCGAGTTCCGCGCGGCGGTCGACTCTCTCGACGGCAGGCTCGCGGAGGAGCGCGACGACCTGAAGACGCTGGTCGACGACGTCTGCCAGCACGAACCCTTCGTGGACGACGCCCTCGTCGGCCTGCGCGGGGGCGAGAGCGCGCTCGCCGAGCGCCGGCTCTCGCTCAGCCTGCGGGTGACGGAGGTCGCGCGCGCCAGGCGCCTCGACACGCTCACGCTCATCACTTCGAAGGGTGACGTACTCGGCAGCTCGACGCCGGGCGAGACCGGCCGCCGCGATCGCGAGCTCGCGGCGCGCTTCGGCAAGGATCGGTCTTGGTCGGCGCTCCGCAGCGAACCGCCTGCCGCGCTGGAGCACGGCTGTCGCCGGGTCGACGGGCGCAACGACAAGCTCTGGGTGGGCATCTACGCGTCGCGCAGCCTCCCGAAGCTGCTCGATCGCGTGGGCAACAGCTTCGACGTGCGCTTCCACCTCGACGAGGTCGAGCCCCGGCCGGACCTCCTGGTCGAGACGGTGCGCTCGAAGACGCTCGGCGAGCTCACGATCACCGCCGTCCGCTCGCGCACGCCGCTCTCCGAGGACATCCAGCACGTCGACACCGTCATCCTCGCCGTCGGCTCGCTCACGGTGCTCGGCGCGCTGCTCTTCGCCTACGTGCTCGCGCGCGGCCTGGCCCGCCCGATCGTCGAGCTCTCGCGCCAGGCGCGGCAGGTGGTCCACGGCGAACCCAAGCCCGTCACCGCCAAGGGTGGTCGCGAGCTCGAGGGGCTCGCGGCGTCGTTCAACGCCACGCTCAGGGACCTGCTCGCGCTCAAGAAACGCCTGGCCGTGAGCGAGCGCATCGCGGCGCGGCGCGAGATAGCGCGCCAGGTGGCGCACGAGATCAAGAACCCGCTCGCCCCCATCCGCGCGGCGGTCGAAACGTTGCGCCGCCTCCGCGCCCGAAACGATCCGCGCTTCGACGAGTACTTCGACGAGGCGTCGCGCACCGTGCTCGACGAGGTGAACCGCATCACCAACATCGTCACCGAGTTCACCCGCTTCGCCCGCCTGCCCGCTCCGGCACCCGCCCCGTTCGACCTCACGGAGACCGTGCGCTCGGTGGTGAACCTCCACGCGGCGGGCGGCGTCCCCATCGCCTTCGAGAGCGAGCCGCTACCCCAAGTCGTCGCCGACAAAGATCAGATCGTCCAAGTGGTCACGAACCTCCTCGCCAACGCGCTCGACGCGGTGCGCGATCGCCCGACTCCCACCATTCAGGTGCGCCTCGCCCGGAGCGACGAGAGCGCGCGGGTCCGCGTGCGAGACAACGGGCCCGGCGTCGACGCCGCCATCCGCGAGCGGCTCTTCGAGCCCTACGCCACGACCAAGCCCGAAGGGACGGGGCTCGGGCTCGCCATCGTCGAGCGCATCGCCGTCGAGCACGGGGGCAGCATCACTTATAGGGATGCCCCGGGCGGCGGCGCCGAGTTCGAGCTCGAGCTGCCGCTCGCCGGCCCGACGCTCCTCCCGGAGCCGCCTCCTAGCTCGTCTCGGTAGCGCGCACCCCGTTTCGCTCCCTCCCGGTGGGGTTCGGTTCGTGCCCCCACTCGCTCCCCGCGCCTCGTTTTCTTCGTGCATTTCGCTCCCCGCGTCCCGCTCGTTTCGTCCTCGCACGAACCTCCGTCACCCTCGCCGATGCTCGCTGGCTACTAAAGTTCAGTAAGTAATCGGCCGTACCGCAGAAGCCGAAAGCCGTCGTACTGCACAAACGGCTCCTCTCTGCCGAGCGGCCGGCAAGCTGTGTACTTGTTCGAAGCCACTTCGGCTAGTTAGGCTCTACACCGGGTCAACCCGCGAGCGCGCTCCGGCGCGAAGGGGCGGGCCTACACCCGCTCCCGTTTCGAACAGCCATGATTCGACTTACGTCTCGCCAGCTCTTCGGCATCGCCGCTCTGCTCGTCGCCGCCGCGGTCCTCGTCGCCATCCTCGGAGCCGATCAGCGACTCCTGCTCTTCGCGATCGTCATGTTCGTCGGCGCCGTGATCACCATCCTCTACTCCGGTAGCGCCGAAGGCCTGCCGACGGAGGCGCTCGATCAGATCCGGAGCGCGTCGCGCCGCATCCTCGACGGCAAGCGCCCCGAGGCGCCCGCCGGCTCGCCCCCGGAGCTCGCTCGCGTCTTCGAGTCCCTCGATCAGGTCTACGAGGGCTACACCGAGCTCGGCGAGCGCGGGGGAGCGAACACCGAGGACATCGAGCACGCCGCGACCAGCGTGATGAGCGCCGTGCGCTCCCTGACGGACGGCGTGGCCGCGCAGATGAACGCCGCCGAAGAGTCTTCGCGGCACCTGAAGGACATGTCGAACTCGCTGCGCGAGCTCGGCCAGAACGTCGAGGTGCTCGCGGCCAACGCGGAAGAGTCGAGCTCTTCGGTGCTCGAGATGACCGCCACCAACGAGACCGTCGCCGAGAACATCGTGGAGCTCGGCGCGAGCGTGCGCGAGACCGTCGCGAGCATCGAGGAGATGGCGTACTCGATCAAAGAGGTCGCGAAGAACGTCGACGCGCTCTCGCTCACGGCCGAAGAGACCAGCTCGAGCATGAACGAGATGGACGTCTCGATCGACCAGGTGCAGTCGAACGCGAACGAGACCGCCCGCCTCTCCGAAGAGGTGGCTCAGGACGCCGAGCGCGGCGCCGAAGCCATCCTGAAGACGATCGGCGAAATCTACCGCATCAAGGAGAGCAGCCAGGAAGCGGTGGCCGTGATCTCGAACCTCGGTTCGCGCATCGACGCCATCGGACAAATCCTGAACGTGATCGACGACGTCGCCGAGCAGACCAACCTGCTCGCGCTGAACGCCGCCATCATCGCCGCCCAAGCCGGCGAACACGGCAAGGGCTTCGCGGTCGTCGCCGACGAAATCAAGGACCTTGCCGAGCGCGCGGGCGCGAGCACCAAAGAGATCGCCGACCTCATCAAGACCATCCAGAGCGAGAGCAAGAACGCCATCCTCGCCGTGGAGCGCGGCGCGCAGAACGTCGACCGCGGCGTCGAAGTCTCGAACGAGGCCGAGCGCGCCCTGAAGAAGATCCTCGAGAGCTCGCAGAAGAGCACCAACATGGTCCGCGCCATCGCCCGCGCCACCGTCGAACAGGCCAAGGGCAGCAAGCAGGTCACCGACGCCATCGGGCGCATCGCCGCGACGGTCCAGCAAATCGCCGCCGCCACCGCCCAGCAGGCGCGCGGCTCCGAGCTCATCATGAAGAGCGGCGAGAAGATGCGCACCATCGCCCAGCAGGTCGAGCGCTCCACTCAAGAGCAGTCGCGCGGCAGCCGCCAGATCACCGGCGCCATCGAGACCATCAACAACATGGTCGGCCAGCTCTCGAGCGCCCAGCGCTCCCAGAGCCGCGGCACCGAGCGCGCCCAGGCCTCCGCCGCCCAGCTCGAAGAAGCAGCCCGCCGCCAGGACTCCGCCCTCCGCGAGCTCATCAACCACACCGAGCGCCTCCGCAAGGCCGCCACCTGAATCCCTCCACCTTCTCTCCGCTTCTCGCTCCCTTTCGCGCCCGGGCTCGAATCTGCGCGCCGAGACTTGATTCGGCCCTTCGCGCCCGGACCCGATTCGGCTCTTCGCGCTCGGACTCGATTCGGCTCTTCGCGCCCGGGCTTGATTCGGCTCTTCGCGCCCGGACTCGATTCGGCTCTTCGCGACCGGACTCGATTCGGCTCCCTGGGGCTTGCTTCGGCCTCGCCCGGGGCTTGATTCGGCTCCCTGGGGCTTGCTTCGGCTCCCTGGGGCTTGATTCGGCTCCCTGGGGCTTGATTCGGCAGAGAACGGAGCGCACGGCGCTCAGCAGCCTGTCGACGAGTGCTACC
>JAEZYO010000509.1 GCA_023419055.1 Pseudomonadota bacterium
CAGATGCACCTCACGCAGTCGGCCACGCGAGCGTGCACGGAGGATCAGCATACGGGCGCGCTAACAAGTGCCCACGCAGGTGGCTCGACGTACCGGCGCGCCACGCGTCCCTCCGACGCACGCACCACGAGCTCTGCGTCGCGCTCATCTACCGAGTTGTCGTAAATGTAGAAGCGGTCGACTTCAGAAGCGATCGCTGCGGCGTTGGCGATCGAGCGGCCCCAGCGATCGATGATCTTCCGGATGGGGACTTCGTGACCGCCTTCGAGTACTCGACGGGCGACTCGAGCCGCGTTGATCTCCGGGCTGTTCGTTCCGACGAAGAAGATCCGGACGAAATAGCCCGCCGAAGTCGCACGTCGAACGAACTCTGGCTTGTCGGGCGCCGAGAACACGGTCTCGAATGCGAGACTGCGCCCTGCCCCCAGGCATGCTTCCCGGCGCTGTTCAGCGATTCGAGCGGCTTCCAGCACAGCCTTTGGATCGTTCCAGTCACCGAGCTCCCGCTGCGCGATCAGATCCGGGTTGATGTACTCGCAACCCTCGAACCACTCGTGCGCGAGCCCCCGATCGGTGATGGTCGTTTTCCCGGCCCCGTTGGGACCGGCGACGACTAGCAGTCGGGGTCGTGCGGACCCGTCGGTCATTGGGAACTGCGGGGCCGCCTGGGTCGGCTGTTCTCACGACCAAACCGACGTGCCTCCTCGAGCCTGGCCGCGATCCAAGCGTCCGCGATCGCTCGACGGCGCACGGCAGCCTCCCGCGCCTCGCGCATGACGAGCGCCAGCTCCTCGTCGGTCGGCTCGGTGTCGGGGGCCATCAGATCGCGCGGTTTCATGAGACCCCGGTAGCCTAGCAGAGCGGCCGAGGTGACCCCAACTGCGGCCGTCCTGTCCTCTTCTGTCCACTCCTGACCCTCGCCTCCGAAGCGCGTTTCGAACCAGAAGCCGAAAACTTTCCGCTGATTCGCGCCTCCCGCCCACCGGTCGCTCTTAATCCGTTGGCTTCAGGTTCAAGTCCTGAATGGCCCACCAGGTCGAAGAGCGGACCCCACACGGTCCGCTCTTTTGCATTTGTGGAAACGTTCGCCGAAGGACGAGCTTAGCCTTGCCGTTGAAGCCCTCGACGCGGGCGTTGGTGAGGCGGCAGAGGAAGTAGGCGAGCACCTCGCGACGCCAGCGAAGGAGGGTCGCGCGGAGCGTCGGATCCCCGGGTAGCGGCGAGTAGGCCATCGCGTCAGTCAGGCGGATGAGGGCCTTGCTGGCGCGACGGTGACCGCGGATGCGATAGAGGCGCTCGATAGCATCGGGCCACGGTGCCCCGGCAGCCTCACGAGCTACTCGCATGACGAGCGAGCTCTTCATCGGTCAGGTCGGCGTCCGGGGGCAGCGAGGAGCGCGCTCGGAGGCGCTAGGTCTCATGACAAACCTGGCGCTGATTGCGTTGCTTCCTGCACCTCGGTACCATCTGACCGATGGGAAAAGGTGCAACGGGCGCTCGAAGGTTGTTGGGACCGGTGGTCGCGGCTCTGCTGTCATCATGTAGCGCACCGGATAGTGACTCCAGCGCACCCGATGGCAGCAGTCCCGGAGGTTCGGGAGGTTCGAGCAGTCTCGGAGGTTCGGGAGGTTCGAGCGGTCTCGGAGGTTCGGGAGACGGCGAATCAGGAGGTTCGGGAAGTCCCGGAGGTTTGGGAAGTCCCGGAGGTTCGGGAGAAGCCGGATCCGGCGCCGTGGACCTCAGCGAATGCACGTTGCAACCGCTCTCCTTCGGCGCGGTGGATGCCGACTACTCTGGTTCCCTCGATCTCATCGTCGCGGTAGGCGGCAGCAACGTCCATGTCCTCGATCCCGCGACCCTTGCCGTGACGAACGTTGAGTTGCCGCTGGAAGGTTCGTCGATTTCGGTCGGCCCCGACGGTCTCTCCGCGGCGGTTTCTCACGCTGGCTCGATCTCGATTGTGGATCTTGTTGCGAACTCTGTCGCGAAAACGATCTCGACGTCCACAATCGAGGCGGGCGACGTCGTCATGGCCAACAACGGCTACGCCTATTTGATTCCAGCGTACGGAGACCCTGTGCGCGTTCACAGCGTCGAACTAGCGAGTGGAGTGGATCACAGCAGCGGTGGTGGCGACGTCGCGGCGGGAAGTCTTGCCAAGCTGCATCCAGCTAGCGGCATCCTCTACGGGGTCGAGCACATCAGTACATGGAACTTGCTGCGCTGGGACCTTTCTGACGACGTTGCCGCGGGGCCGGCACGTCCTGGCGATGTCCCGGGGGCCCCTGACGCTCCTGCCGGCTCACTGTGCGGCGACCTGTGGCTGGACACGACCGGGGAACAGCTCGTCACCGGCTGCGGTGGTGTGTTTCGCACCGCCCCCGGGGCTCCCGACGATTTAACCGGCATAGGCGTCTTCGAAGACATCGTACCGTCCGATCCCGTCGATGTTCGCTACCGATCGATGGCTCACGTTGCCAGCAAAGATCGCTGGTACGCGATACCCGGACAACAATACCTCAGTCCGGCGGGCGAGGAGCGAGAGGTTTCAATCGACGTCTTCGACGCCAACTCGTTGACCTTGCAGGCAACGCTGTCGCTGCCCTGCCTCGCCTCCGAATCGAATGGGCTCAAAGCTCGCGGAAGCTTCGTGTTCGCATCAGCCGACGGCACCAGCATCTACGTGCTAGCCGAGCCCCTCAATCAACCGTTGGGCCTCGCAGTGTTCGAGGTCGAGTGACAGCGCGCCTGCGGCACTCACCTCGTAGTCTAAAATCCGTGAGCATGAATCTCGAGTTCTGCCAGCTTCCTGAGCAGCTCGCTCGCGGTATCGCGGCGCGCGCCGGCTCCACATCATTGTCGAAAACTACGGAATTCATTTGGGTGCAGTCCCCGAACTGCTGACGGAAAACAAAGCGATCTCGGCGCTTCGGGTGAGTTTCCTCCCGACCACTCGGAGCGTCTCGATCGCTTAGCGCCGGCGGGTTGAAGGTAGGGGCTCAGTTCCGGCAGATATCCGGTTGCTAAACATGAACACCAACCGGAAAGAACCCCGTGGCGAGCAGGATCGAGCGTGCTGAGGCTGAAGTCCAGCGCGCGATCGCCGACGCCACGGCCATCGCGAAACGCGAAGGGATCACGCTGGCCGCTGCGGAAGCGGAGCTGTGGACGGCGCTGCTGGCGCTGGGGCGTGCGTTGCTCGCGCTGATGTTGGCACGTGCCACGGCGCGCTCGCGACCGGCGATCTACGAGCACGACGGCGCGCGCTATGCGCTGGATGCGACGACGGGCCGCAACAGCAAGGTCGGCACGCTTCGGCAAGGTGAAGTTCTCCAGGGCGTTTGGACGCCGTTTGGGAAGCGCGCAGCTTTCTCGACGCGGCAGCAGTGCCCGACGACGACGGCGAGGTGCTGGTCATCCAGGTCGACGGCAGAGGCGCGCCGATGATCACGGCCACGGAGGCCGAGCGCCGCCAGCAGCCGAGGCGAAGGCGGCGCGGCACGAAGCGACATGGCCGCCGCAGGCGCCGTCGCAAGCATCCACCCCACGCCGCAAGAAGGGCGACAAGAGCAAGAACGCGAACGTCGCCTTCGTGGGCGTGCTCTACACGCTGCGCAAGACCCGACACGCCTCGTGAGGATGCCTTCGGCTTCGGTTGTGATGCGCCGAAGCATCACTTCGACCTCAGGGCGCTTCCGCCACGAGGATCACGGTGCTTGGTTGCGCGTTGGCTCGTGTTGGAGGCTTCGTGTCGAGGCCCAACTGGCGGAG
Source organism: Pseudomonadota bacterium (assembly GCA_023419055.1). The sequence continues at coordinate 3,772 of JAEZYO010000509.1, forward strand.
CTTTCCTTCGAGGCTTTCGATGCGCGGGAAACGGTACGTCGGATCACGGAACCGCTCCGGTATGTCGTCGCCATCTGGTCGGAAGGCGAGCACGAGCTTGCCTCCCGGCGTGAGCGCCGCCGCGAGCTTGGCGAGGACGGCATCCACGTCCCGCCAGAAGTAGATGCAGTGCACCGAGGAGATCCGATCGAACTTTGCTCCGTCGAGCGAGACCGTTGCGATGTCACCAACGCGGACATCGACCTCACCTCGTCCGACCGCGGGTTGGTTTCGTGAGCGAGCCAGGTTGGCCATGAGCTCCGACACGTCGACGCCGAGAACGTACCCGCCGTCCGCGCGACGCGAGGCTTCCTGCAACGCGTGTCCCGTGCCGGAGCCGACCTCGAGCACGCGCTGGCCGGGACGCACATCGAGCACGTCGAGAACCTCCGTGTTCAGGAGGCCGTGTTCGCGAGGCCAGATGAACCCGAGGAGCCGCCCAAAGAGCCCGCTCGGGGAAGACGCCTGCCGGTTGATCGCGCGCGCGATGCGCACGCGGACCGGAGGTTTCGTGCATTCACCTTTCGGCAGGACGGCACGCTGACCCACGATGTACGTCACCACGGCGCCGAGGATGGTAGCCCCGAAACCGATCGTCAGCTCGTTCACCCCCGCAATGCAGCTTCGCGGAATGACGAAGCCGTATCCGACCACGATGGTCGGCACCACGAAGCCTATTAAGGGAATGTAGGGACGGACTGCGTTCATCGGACCTTCTCCTTTGCGTAGGCGTGCACCAGCATGTCGACGATGGCGCTCTCCACGGCGTCATCGGAGAACGAGCACGGCGATGCGTCCCGAGGCATGTGAATCGCCCAGAGCGCGATGGTCTCGAGCACCATCCGCGCTGCGAGCTGCACATCCGGGATCCGACGCATCTTGCCTTCCGCCACACTCTTCTCGAGGTAGGAAGCGAGAAGCGCCAACGGGCCGTCCCGGCCCTGCTCGAACCACACCGACGCGAGCTCGGGATGATCGAGAGCGCAACGATCGATGAGCTTCAGGGCGCAGCGGTTCCGCAGCATGCGGCGGTAGAGGTCGCGAACGATGCTCTCGAACTCGTCCGATATCGGGCGACCGCCCTTTGTCCTCGACAGGACCTCGAGGAGCTTGAGCTCGCGCGCCTCTTCCATCAGGCGGGTCTGAACGTATTTGACCGTGCTGTCTGACGCTGGCGTCGGCACCGGGAGCACGCTCGGGTCAGGCAGGGGGACCTGGCCGTCGGCAAAGCGAACCGCCGCATCGAACAAGGCCTCCTTCGACTCGACGTACCCGTAGAGCGTGCCCTTCGCGACACCGAGCGCCTCGGCGACGTCGGACATCTGCGTGAGGCGGTAGCCGCGAGTGACGAAGGTGTTCGTTGCTACTTCGATGAGCTGAGCGAACCTGCTCTCGGGGATCGCACGTGCCACCGCCCGAAAATAAACGACCGACTGGGTCAGTCAACAAATCAAATGCTTGACTATTCAAGTATACAGTTGAACTCTTGAACACATGACCATGCCTCCTCGGCGCCTTGCCGATGCTATCTACGAGCAGTTTGCGCGGCTCGGGAAAGCCATCTCGGCGCCCAAGCGGCTCGAGCTACTGGATCTACTCTGCCAGGGCCCTCGCACCGTCGAAGCGCTCGCCGAGCAGGCCTCGATCTCGGTGGCGAACGCTTCCCAGCACCTGCAGGTGCTGCGGGCCACGCGGGTCGTCGAGGCCGAGAAGAAGGGCCTGTACGTGGAGTACCGCCTCGCCGACGAAGAGGTTTACCGCTTCTTCTTCGCGCTTCGCGGTCTCGCAGAAGCACGCCTCGCAGAGGTCGCTCAGGTCACTCGCGAGTACTTCGAGCGACGCGGCGCCATGCACGCGCTCGAGGGAGCCGAGCTCCTCCGGCTCGTGAAGGCTGGCGAGGTCACGGTGCTCGATGTCCGCCCACCCGAGGAATACCGCGCCGGCCATATTCCGGGCGCGCTTTCGATCCCACTCGGCGAGCTGAAGGCACGTCTGAAGGAGCTGCCGAAAGACCGAGATGTCGTCGCGTACTGCCGCGGCCCGTACTGCGTCATGGCCGTCGAGGCCGTCGAACTGCTGCGCAAGAAGGGCTTCGCGGCCCACCGCATGGAGCAAGGAGTCATCGACTGGCGCGCTCGCGGCTGGCGCATCGAAAACGAAGGAGCGCATCCATGATCTTCAAGCCCTACTACTACTTCGAGACCGGGTGCGCGTCGTACCTCTTCGGCTGCGGCAGCCTGGGTAAGTGTGCGGTCGTCGATGCGCACGAGGAAGACGTCGACGCCTACATCGCCTTCGCGTCTTCGAAGGGCATGCGCATCACCCGTGTCATCGACACGCACATCCACGCAGACCACCGTTCGGGTGGGCCCGCGCTCGCGAAGGAGGCCGGCGCAGCGTACTGCCTTCACGAGTCAGCGAACGTGGCACTCCATTTCGATCCGCTCAGTGACCAGCAGGAGATCGAGCTCGGCAATACGCGTGTGAAGGTCCTCCATACCCCAGGGCACACCCCTGAGAGCGTTTGCCTCGTCGTGAGCGACCTGCGGCGCAGCCCCGATCCGTGGTTCGTCCTGACCGGCGACACCCTCTTCGTCGGCGCCGTGGGCCGTCCCGACCTTCCGGGCCGCGCGCGAGAGAACGCTGGCGAGCTCTACGACAGCATCCACGCGAAGCTCCTCACTTTGCCCGATGACGTCGAGGTCTACCCAGGACACTTTTCCGGCTCCGTCTGCGGTGCGGGCATGAGCGGCAAACCTTCGAGCACCATCGCTTTCGAGAAGCGCTGGAACTCGCTTCTCTCGAAGCCGCGCGACGAATTCGTCGCTGCGCTCTCGGACGTCCCTCCGAAGCCCGCGGCGATGGATCAGATCCTGCGCGTGAACCAGGGGCGCGAAGGTTTACCGTGAGTCAGGTCCGGCTCGGTTTACGCGAGAATCTCTGGCAGTTCTCGCTGCTCGTCATCGTGAACGCTTTCGTCGGCGCCATGGTGGGCATGGAGCGAACGATCCTGCCCGCGATTGCGGAGCAGGAGTTCCACTTGGCCGTGAAAACCGGCGTGCTCTCCTTCATCGTCGTCTTCGGTGTGACGAAGGCGCTCACGAACTACCTCGCCGGGCGCTTGTCCGATCGCTTCGGGCGCAAGCACGTGCTCGTCGGGGGCTGGCTCGTGGCCGCCCCCGTCCCCTTCCTGCTGATGTGGGCACCGACCTGGACATGGGTGCTCGTCGCGAACGCACTCCTAGGGGTGAGCCAGGGGCTGACGTGGTCGACGACCGTCATCATGAAGATTGACTTGGCCGGGCCGAAGAAACGCGGGCTCGCCATGGGGCTCAACGAGTTCGCCGGCTACTTCGCAGTGGCCGGGAGTGCGCTCGCAACGGGGTTCGTCGCGGCACGCTATGGGCTCCGGCCCGAGCCGTTTTACCTGGGTGTCGGCTTCGTCACACTCGGGCTGCTTCTCTCGGTGTTTGCCGTCCGCGAGACGAAGCACCACGTCGCGGCAGAGGCGCGGCTCCACGGCGAGCTCCCTCCCGAAGGCGTGCCCACGCAACGCGAGGTTTTCTGGCGGACGTCGTTCGTGGACAAGAACCTCTCGAGCGTCAGCCAGGCCGGCCTGGTCAACAACCTGAACGATGGGATGGCGTGGGGGCTCTTCCCGCTCTTCTTCGCGGCCGCACGAATGGACCTGCGCCAGATCGGGACCCTGGCTGCGATCTACCCTGCGACGTGGGGCATGGCGCAGCTCGGGACGGGCGCCTGGTCCGACCGCGTGGGCCGCAAGTGGCTCATCGCCTGGGGCATGTGGGTTCAGGCAGCCGGCATCGGTGTCGTCGTGCTTGCCTCGAGCTTCGCCGGTTTCGCACTCGGCGCTGCTCTGCTCGGGATCGGGACCGCAATGGTCTACCCCACGCTACTGGCCGCGATCGGCGACGTCGCGCATCCTTCGTGGCGAGCCTCATCGGTCGGCGTGTATCGGCTCTGGCGCGACCTCGGTTACGCGATTGGAGCCCTACTCGCGGGTATTAGCGCGGACGCTTTCGGGCTCCCTGCAGCAA
>JAEZYO010000510.1 GCA_023419055.1 Pseudomonadota bacterium
TCGCTCACCTGCCCCGCTTCCTGGTCGTCGCGCTGGTGCTCGCGCTCGTGGCGCCCTGGATGGGCTCGCAGATCAGCGCGTTCGCGGTGCAAGCGTTCTCCGGCGGATGACACGCCGCGGAACGCGCGGAGTCGGGCGCCTCCCGGTCGCGCCGAGCGATCTCGGGGCCCGCGCTCCCGCTCGCTCCCGAATCGAGGTCGGCGGCAGGGTCCTTTTCGCCGACCAGAGCGAGGTTCGCCTCGCGGATGCCTTCGCGACGGTGGGGGTCGTCGGACTCGATGCCTCGCGGGTGAAGGTCGGGGATCTGGTGGTCGTTTCAGGCGCCTGGAACGGCGAGCGGCTCGCCGGCGCTCGATTGGTCGAGGTGTTTCCGTGTCCCGAACCGACCGCGAGCGGCGATTTCGCGCGGCTCTCCTGGAACGGAGTCGGCCTGCACCTCCGCGCGCGAGCCCGCGCGCTCGCCACGCTGCGCGCCTACTTCGACGCGCAGGGCTTTCTCGAGATCGACCCGCCGGCGCGCGTCCGTGCCCCCGGAGTGGACCTGAACGTGGACGCGCTCCGGGCCGAAGAAGGCTGGCTCGTGCCCTCACCCGAGCTCTCGCTCAAGCGCCTGCTCGTGGGCGGCGTTCCGCGGCTCTACTCGCTCTCGCACGCGTTTCGGCGCGACGAACAGGGCGCGCTGCACGAGCCCGAGTTCTTGCTGCTCGAGTGGTACCGCGCGTTCGCCGGGCAAGAAGCGGTGCTCAAGGATACCGAGGCGCTCGTGCTCGCCGTCGCGAAGGCGCTCGGCGGGAAACCGCAGCTGCGCGCGCCGGACGGGCGGAAGCTCGACGTGCGCCCGCCCTTCCCGCGCGTGACCGTGCGCGACGCGTTCAAGCGCTTCGCCGGGGTGAGCGACGCGACGGATCTCGCGGCCGCCGACGAAGATCGCTACTTTCGACTGCTCGTCGAGCGCGTCGAGCCGGAGCTCGCCCGCTACGACAAGCCGGTCTTCCTCTGCGAGTACCCGCTCACCCAGGCCGCGCTCGCTCGCCCCTCACCGAGCGATCCTCGAGTCGCCGAGCGCTTCGAGCTCTACGCGGGCGGCGTCGAGCTCTGTAACGGGTACGGTGAGCTCGTCGATCCAGTCGAGCAACGGCGGCGCTTCGTCGCCGAGCGCGCCGAACGGCGGGCGAACGGGCGGCGCGTCTATCCGCTCGCCCAGCGGTTTCTAGCCGCGCTCGAGGAGGGCATGCCGCCATCCGGCGGGAATGCCCTCGGCGTCGACCGCCTGATCCTCCTCGCCACTGGCGCGAAGAGGATCAGCGACGTCATCCCCGAACCCTGGCACCGCTGAGCGCTCAGTCGCCGATCACGGGCGTACCGGTCGCGGCCGTCGTGAAGAAGCGCACCATGTCCTCGTTCGCTTGCTCCACGTCGAACACGACGAAGTGCCCGTCCGAGCCCGAGGGCGGCTCGTACTGGCGGAGGCCCAGCGTGTACGCGTTGCCGTTCACGTCGACGTTACCGCTCGCGGGTGAGTCGACGTCGGGTAGCTCGAGATCCTCGGTCTGCGGCGCGACGTGCGGGATGATCCCCGCGAGCGCGTAGATTTGCATGGTGACCTCGGGGCTGTAGCTGTCGTCGAAGCCGTAGGTCTGGAAGGCGTGCTTCGGCGAGTAGGCGCCGATCGGCTGGCGCGTGAGCGGGAGCGCGTAGTTGATGGGATCCGACGGATCGATCCACTCCTGCAACAGGTTCAACACGGGGTGCAGCGTCTTCACCTCCGCGACGCTCGGATCGGACAGCACGACCGGGACGACCTGCTTGATGTCGACCGGTTCCGTCTTGGTGAGGAGCGCATCCATCAGGCTCGCGCCGTTCCCCGAGAGCACGGCGGCCTTGTAGAGGTTCGAGAACGGGAGCGCGAGGCTGCCCTCGGTCGAGCCCTGAGAGTGGCCGAAGTAGAAGATCTTCGCGCTGTCGACCTTGATCGCCTCACCGCCGCTCTCTTCGGCGCTGAGGTCGAGGCTAGCCGCGAACTTGGCGAGCGACAGCTGATCGGCCGCGCCCTGCATCGGGTTTCCACGCGCCGCGTCCGGGTTGAAGATGTTGAAGAAGAGGTTCTCCGGATCCTCGGTCGAATCGCCCCGGCGCGGCCCGTGGACCACCTGGTCGATGCCGAGCACGGCGAACGGCGTCGAGGCGGTCGAGAGCACCCCCGCGACCTCGGGACGCACGTGGCTGCGGAAGCCGCCGCCAGTCCCGTGCGCGAACACCACGATCGGCCAGCCTTCGACCGGCATGTCCCCCTTCGGAACGGTCAGCGACAGGCACACGTCCTGTCGCTCGGGGTCGTCCGTGACCGCGATGGCCCCGCCCGAGGTCTCGTACGGCGCGGTCCCTTCCTGGAAGATCGGGAGCGACACCAGCGCGTGGTACTCGTCGAAGTCGGCGTTCGTCTCGCAGGCGCGGCCGGCGACACCGTTTTCGCACGGCGACTCCGCGCCGTCCTCGCACTTTACCCAGTCTTTCGCGGAGGGCGGGTCGAGCTCCTCGATCGCCGCGGCGAGGTCCGCCATCGTGTCGCGGACCTGGGCGACCGTAAAGACTGCCGCATTCAAGATGGTCCCCGGGTTGATCGAGCGATCCTCGAGGTAGTCACGGAAGATGCCGTAGGCGTCGTAACCGTCTTCGAGAGCCGCGTCGTCGGGCGCGGAGCCCGCGAGCAGGCTGAGGAGGTTCGGCGCCTTCTGTACGTCGTCTCCGTCCTCGGTCGTGATGGTCGTGGTGAGCCACACGGCGTAGGTGTGGCCGGGGACGAGCGACGCGCCGAGCGACGGGCGCACGGCGATCCAGTTGTCGCAAATGTACGGCGAGCGCCCGACGGAGTAGTACCAGTTGAGACCCGGCGTCGTGCCGTACTCGTCACTGCCGGGAGTAATGTCGACGAGGTTGACCGAGCCGTCTGCCCGCAGGCTGTCGACGTCGAGGGAGCCGGAGAAGCGGAAGAAGGTCGCGGGGTAGGCGCCGAACCCGCTGTCGTTCGCTTCGATGGCGTCGACGTAGCGTTGTACCAGGTCGACGCCGACCAGGCCCTTACCGGGCGTCGGGAAGCCTTCCAGATCGACCGCGCCGTTCTTGATGCGCACGTCGTTGGGGAACGGCAGGCGGAAAAAATCGAGCTCTTCCGCGTCTTCGGCGCCAGGGACCTCGAAATAGGCTCGCACCGGACCGTCGACGTCCCCGCACTCGACGCCCTTCCAGAGCGTCCCGCCCGGGAAGCCGGTGCCCGGAGCACACATCCCTTCCTTGCAGTCGAGGCCCGCGAAGCAGTCGACGTTCACCGTGCAGCTGTCACCCACGTCGCCGTCACCGGCGGCCACGCAGGTCTTCTGCAAGAGCCCGTCACAGCGAAGGCCCGACTTGCAGCTCGCGTCGCTCGTGCAGCTGTCACCCACGTCGCCGTCGCCCGCAGGCGCGCAGGCTCCTGCAATGCACTGCAGCCCTTCTTCGCACTCCGGCCCGATCACACAGGCTTCACCGGGCCCGAGGCTGTGCCCCGGCTCGCAGACGTCGTCGGTGCAGGAAAGGCCCGGCCGACAAGGAACCGTGTCGGAGCAAGCGTCGCCGATGCCCGCACCATCCGGCAAATCTCCCGAGCCACCGTTGCCGGGACCGTCCGTGCCGCCGGAACCCGACCCGGAAGTCCCGCCGGCGCCGCCCGCGTCCGGCGCGTAGGCCACCGGCCCGTCTCCGCAAGCCCAGGCCAGAACCGTGGATGAACAGCCCAACAGCAGCCAACGCCAGTGCTTCAAGGTGCCACCTCGCAAGGATTCAAACCCACCATGTTAGTCGAGGCCCGGCTTTCCGAGAAGCCCCTCCCCGGCCGGCAATGATCGGCGAGACTTCCCCCGGCTTTCGCCGGAGCGTCAGCCGAGCCGCCAATCCCCGCCATTTACTCGTAGCGCACGAGCGAGACGGTCGGTGTAGGCAAAAGGCGCTGCCTACCGTTCAGCGACACGAGCTCGATCACGAACGCGTACGCGAGAACGTACGCGCCCTGGCGATGCACGAGCTCGCCGGCTGCGGCGGCCGTTCCACCGGTCGCGAGCAAGTCGTCCACCACGAGCACGCTCGCACCTTCGCGCAGCGAATCGCGATGCATCTCGAGCTCGCTCTCGCCGTACTCGAGCGAGTAGCTCACCTTGTCGGTTCGGTAAGGGAGCTTTCCCGGCTTCCGCACCGGGACGAAGCTCGCGTTCAGGCGGGCAGCGAGCGCGCCGCCGAAGATGAAGCCGCGCGACTCGACGCCCACGACCGCGTCCACCTTCTCACCCACGAAGCGATGCGCGATCGCGTCGAGCACGATGTGGAACCCTTTGGGATCCGCGAGCAGCGGCGTGATGTCGCGGAACAGGATGCCCGGAGTCGGGAAGTCCGGCACCTCGCGGATCAGGGAGCGAACGTGCTTCTGCGGGTCGAACTCCACCCCCTCGAGGGCGAGCACCATCGGCGGCAGCTCCAAGGTGACCTGCGGCTTCTTCGCTTCGACCCCTCGCGGCGTCGGCTGCGAACGCGCGGGCACCGGCTTCTGCGACTTCGCGAGCGTTCCCTTCCTGGTAGCCATGGGGCGCCCCACTATGCGGTACGCCCGCCGTTTTTGGCAACGGCTACGCGCTACGCGCGCGACCGGCGCAGTTCGCCGAGCATTTCCACCACGGCGTCGGCTTGCTCGCCCTGGGCCTGCGCCCAGAGATCGAGCACGAGCGGCGTTACCCCCACGACTCCCTCGTCGAAGGCCTCGGTGTCCGAGCCCGCGAGCGGGCGATGTTCCACGGTCTTGCCGCCGAGCCAGAGGTACTCGCGTCCCCGGGGGTCCTGCCGGTACTCGACTTCATCCGTGTAGATGCGCCGCCCGAGCCGCGTCGCGCGGATCTTCCAGCCTTCACCCGGGGGGACGTTGACGTTCAACAAGATGGGGCCCGTCTGCGACTGAACGAGCGCGTGCAGGAGCTCCGCGCCGAGCGCCGCCGCGCTCTCGAAGCTCACGCCTGGCGCGGCCGACACCGCGAGCGTCGGTAGGCCCTTCAGCGCGGCCTCGCGCGCCGCGGCCACGGTCCCGCTGTAAAAGACGTCGTCCCCGAGGTTCACCCCGTGATTGACGCCGGACACGACCGCGTCAGGCCGGCGAGACAGCAGCCGCGCGCTCGAGTGGAGCGCGACGTAAACGGCGTCGGCAGGAGTACCGTCGACGGAGAAGATCCCGGGTTCGTGCTCGGCGAGGCGCAGCGGGCGATGCAGCGTGAGCGCGTGGCTCGACGCGCTTTGCTCGGCGTGCGGCGCGCACACCACCACGTCGCACGTGGGCAAGAGCGCCTGGCGCAGGGCGTTCAGACCCTGCGCACGAAATCCGTCGTCATTCGCGAGTAAAACCAGCGGCCGCATGGGCCCCTCCGGCGTCGAGGGACGCCCGCGGCTCAGCCGCTCGAAGCCGCGCTCGCGCCGAGGAGCTGCTGGAGCTCACCGCTCTCGTAGAGGCTCGTCACGATGTCGCAGCCGCCGACCAGCTTACCGCCCACGTAGAGCTGCGGAAACGTGGGCCAGTTCGAGTACTCCTTCAAACCCTGACGGAGCTCCGGATCCGCGAGGATGTTCACGTCCTTGAACTCGACGCCGACCTGCTTCAGCACCTGAACGACCTGCGCGGAGAAGCCGCAAGCCGGAAACGACTTGTTGCCCTTCATGAACAGGACGACGGGCTTTTCGGAAATGGTGCTCTCGATACGGTCGCGAAGCGCTTGATCCATCAGCGTTTACCTTGCTTGGCCCAGCTCTCGGGCGTGAAAGTCTTGAGGGCGAGCGCGTGAATCGGGCCGTGCATGGCCTCCCCCAACGCGCGGTACACCATCTGGTGCTGTTCGACGAGCGAGCGACCGGCGAAATCGGACGAGACCACGCGCGCCTGGTAGTGATCCTTCGTGCCGGTGAGGTCGGTCACTTCGATCTCGGCGCCGGGAAATGCCTGCGCAATCAGCTCGCGAACTCGCTCGGGCTCGATCATTTCGAGGCGGTTATGTGACCTAGCGAGCACGGCCTGTCAACCGGAGCGCCCGCTCGTCGACGTTTCGGCCGGAGCCTCGACCACGGCGTCCGCGGCGCCCTCCCCGCGAGACAGGCGCCACATCGTGTGCAGGTTGGCGACGGCGATGCACGCCTCGAGCAGGCTACCGCCAATCGACCCCGAGAACAGGTTGTTCACGAGCCAGAGCAGCGTGGCTACGAAGAGCGCGAGCCGCATCCGGAGCCCCGAGAGGTTGAAGAGCGCGAGCGTGCCGATGCTCGAGGCGATGACGGGCAACACGGAGAACCACGTCGTGACGAAGCGCCCGCCGAGCGCCACCCCGAACAAGACGAAGAAGGCGCAGACCCAGCCCGAGCGCGTCTTCACGGCCGCCAAGGCACGAAGCGCGGTGACGAACGCACTCGCCGAAGCCGCCGGCTCGCCGAGCAGCCAGAAGTGGACCACGTAGGTCACGCTCTGGACGACCAGGAGGAGCTTCAAACGCCGATCGTCCTTCTGGGCGAACGTGACGATGCCGAGCACGAACGCGAGATAGCCGACGAGCTGCGCCGGCGAGGAAGCCTCTTGCCAATTCACTGAAGGAGCCGAAGCGTTCAACCTGCCACCGTGCGCGACCTTGCGCAAAGATCCGCGCGGCCCGCTGCGGGATAAGTCCGATGGTTCGACCAAGCCTCGCGCGTTACGATCCCTGCATGAGCTCGAGCGCCAGCGCGTCGGAGCACGATTTGCCGGAAGCTCCAAGCCTGAGCGTCTCGGCGGTCGAGCGCTTCGACGTGAAGCCGGACGCCGCAAACCACTTCGCCTGGATCCGTACCCGGCTCGCGCTCGAACGCACGATGATGGCCTGGCTCCGCACGGCGATCGCGCTCATCGGCTTCGGGTTCACCATTTTTCAGGTCATGCAGCACCTGAACCAGATGACGGGCGTGAAAGCACCGCAGGTACCCGAGGCGCCGCGCTATCTCTGCCTGGCGATGATCGGGGCCGGCGTCATCGCCTGCGTGATCGCCATCAGCGAATACCGGTTCGCCGTGCGCTACCTCTTCGCCGGAGAGTTCAGGGCAGTCGCGGGCATGGACACCGGGAAGCCTCGAGCGTCCGTGGTCCAGCCGCTCGCGGTGCTCCTCCTGTTCGTGGGGGTATTCGCGTTCCTGGCCGTCCTGCTGCGCGCTTCTTGAGCTCAGCGAGGCGGCAGCGGCGCCAAGAGCTTGAGCTCGCGGACCGCGTCGCGGAAGCGCACCTCTTGCTCGTTCACGACCATTCGCACCTCGACCAGGCGCTTGGTGAGCTGATCGAGACGGGTCTGAATCTCGCCGAGGCGCTTGGTGAGCTTGGCTCGAAGATCAGCGGCCTGATTGTTCTTCTCGATGGCTTGCAGCGAGAGACGGGTCTCTCGCGAGGCCTTCTCGAGCTCCGCCTGTTCGGCCTCGAGCTTGGTCTGCTCGTTGCCGGCCGTGTCGAGCTTCTCCCGAATCTTCCAAGCCTCTCTCAGCTTGCCGGACAGAGCGCGGTCGGCGCGCGGGTCCTTCAAGTAGGCCTGCACCGCGTCGTCCGCGAGCGGGCTCAGCCAATTGACGTGCTGCTGGACCGCGACGCGCTCGTCCACGGTAAGCTCGGTCTTGCCTCGAGGCTTCACTTCCACGGGTACGAGCGCGAGGCCGGTGCCGACGTTGTCTTCGGTGCCGGGCGGTTGTCCGTACAGGCGTGACCCGGCGATGCGCGGGTGCCTCACGACCACCTTCGCCTGCTGATCAGTGCCGTTCTTGATGCGATAGATGGTCTGCGAGACGCTGTCGCGCTCGATCATGAGCTCACCTGCCTCGATCTTGAAGAGGCGCGAGCCGAGCTGGTTGTACTTGCGCTCGCTCTCGACCGCGAGGCCTCGCTCGAGCGAGAACGGCACCGTCGCCGTGCCGCGCGGCGGAAGTGGGTCGAGCAGACCTTGCCCGAGGAAAGCACCCTTCTCGAAGACCGCGATCGGGCCACGCTCGAAGAGACCCTTGGTCTCGTTCGTGAAGCGCACGACGCGGAACGGGTGTGACGAAGAGTCAGGCACGCCCCCGTCCGGCGCGAACAAGAACACCGCCTCTCCTTTGACGCGCCGGCTGAGGAGCAGCACCATGGTGGCGCTCTCGTCGGGGACCGTGATTTTCCCTGGCAGCTCGTAGCGCGTCGTGCCGGCTTCGACGGCGACGGCCGCGAGCGCGCTCATGCGACGCGGCGGGCTCACCGACTGTCGCGGCCCCTGATCCTTCTTCGCCTCCGCGGCCTTCTTGGGCGCGGGAGCTCCGGGCGCTGGGGGCGGAGGCGCGGCGGTCGCCGGGGGCATGGGCGCCGAGGCGGGGCGGGCTCGACCAACTCCACTCCCGGATCCAGCGCGACGTGACGGAGCTTTCTCCATCGCGTCCTCCTCGAAGGAGTAGCCGTAGCCTTCGTCCACCGCTTCCTCCGGCGCTTCGGGTTCGGGTGCCACTCCGCCGACTCGATCGACCTCCGCCTCGCGCTCCTCCAGGGAGGTCAAACCTCCCGGTACCGCGGCGATCACCTCACCGGTGTCGGTCACGACGGGGCGATCCGGGAGCACGGGGTCGCCCAACGTGGATTCGAAGGCCAGCGGAGCGCCCGCGACGAGCGAGAGCTCGACGTCTTTCCAGTCTTCACCCGAAAGGTTTTGAACGATGCCCCAAGACTGGAGCTCCACCTGCCCGCCCGGGTGAACGACGACGCGATACGAAGGACGCCAGACCGGCGTCGCCGCCACGTAGCCGATGGCGAGGTCGTGATCCTTCCCGTCGAGGCGAACCGTGACCTCCCTCAGCTTGCGGCGCGCGTTTCTCGGCTCGGGTTCCTTCCAAGCGTCGAGCATGCCCACGAACTCGGCGCTGGGCGCGTTCGGGTCCACGTCTTCTTCCACCTCGATCGGGAACGAAGCGGAGCGCACCGAGCTCCCCCCGCGCTCGACGATCGCGAGCGTCGCGAGGAAATCGCCGACCATGCGCGGACGCATCTTGAACGTGACCTGGTCCGTGTCGACGCGACCGCCGCGCTCGAAGTAGCCGACGCCGTTCCGGTACACGACCACTCGGCGGAGCGGCAGCTGATCGGTGGTGATGTTGGGGCCCCGCGCACACCCGATGAGGAGCCCGAAGCAAAGCGCGGAGAGGCCAAGCGCACGCGTCATGGGCTCGGCACCTTACACGCCCCGAACGCCGAGGAATATGGCCAGACATTCAATCTTCCCCCGGGGTCGTCAACTGGCGTTATGCTCCGGCCTAGTGACCGCAGCCGCGCCGCCCAAGCCACCGCCCCCGCCGCCCCCGCGCCGCCCGCCCGCTCCCTCTGCCGGCAGCAAGAGCACCGTGCCGCCGCAACCCATGACGCAGGGTCAGAAGGAGGCGCTCACCGTGCAAGCGCTCGGGCTGCTCAACGAGCAGATCCAGGCGCGGATCGTCCACTACAAGGGCGAGCTCGAGACCAACGCCGAGCTCGACGCCATCACCGCTCAGGTCGTCGCTCAGTTGAAGGCCATGCAGGCCTCCGTGAGCGGACCGCTGAACAAGCAGACCCCGGAGCAAATCGAGGCAGCTCAGGTGAAGGGGCTCGGCCAGCTCCTGCACAAGGTGTTCACCACCGAGTCGCAGTTCACCTCGCGCATCTTGAAACCGCTCGGGCGCCGGATCGCGAAGCTGTTCTTCGAGAGCGAGCTCCACGAAAAGTCCAAGGGCGACAAGGAAAAGACCATCTTTCACGCCGAGCAAGGCGTGTTCTACCTGCTCCAGCGCTACCGAAATCGCTTGCGCGCCGAGCTCGAGGGCTTCGAGTTCGCGAGCGAGGAGATCAAGGACAGCTCGGTCGCGATGCTCGCCAAGATCGAGCGCGACCTCCAGGTGGCGTTTCTCTCGCGAAGATCGCCCGAGCTCAATCAGGTGATGACCTTGTTCGCGGCCGTGGTGTCCGAGTTCTTGCAGAAGCACCTGCCGCCCAGGCTCGATCAGATGGCAAAGCTCGTGATCCGCTCCTCGGGCTCGGCCAGGCGCGCGAACAGCGTGCCTTACAAGGTGCTCGTCGACGCGTTCGGCGAGTTCCGCGCCGAGTGGGAGCGCGTCTTCATGCAGCAGATGGTGAACTACTGCGGTGACGAGCTGCTCGCGCGGCTCACGGAAGCCGAGTTCCACGACGAAACGGTGAAGTTCTTCAGCGACCCGCACGTCTTCAGCC
>JAEZYO010000551.1 GCA_023419055.1 Pseudomonadota bacterium
CGCGACGGCACCTCGGGCCGGCGATGGCGGCGCTCGAGGAGCCGGCCGTGCTCAGCGTTCCGGCGCGGCGGGCGGTCACGAGCGCGGCGCAGGTGGTGGCGGCGAGCGGCGCGTGGTGCGCGTCACCGTGATGCGGGCCGCCAGGCTCGGCACCACGTAGCCGGAGCAGAGTCACCCGACCCCGACCGCTCGCATCGTCAGGAACAACCCCGCGCCGATGACGACGACGCCGACGGCTCGCGCGACCCGTTCACCGGCGGGCGCGAGACGTTCGGCGGTGATCGCGGCCGCCACGAAAAGCATCGCGCCGAGGTCCATGACCCCGATGACGAGGAGGATCGCCATCAGCCCGACGCAGCAGCGGCTGCAGTGGAGGCCGAGGCGGAGGCCGTGTCGCCAGGCCGTGCGGGCGTCGGCCGGCAACGTGCGGCCACGCCCGGGGGCCTCGCGGCAGCAGGCGAGGTGACGAGCCTTCCACGAGCTGAGCTGGAGCGCGCCGGCCACGACGACGACGCCGCCGACGGCGATGGGCACGGCGCGCGCCAGCGCCGGCTGCTGCATCTCGATCGCCGCCAGGGCGACGCCGAGCGGGAAGGCGGCCATCCCGAACACGGTCCAGACGAAGAAGTAGCCGAGGGCGACGAGCGCGGTCAGCCGACCGAGGCGCGCCCCACCCGTGTTCACCGCCTCCCGGTAGCGGCGCAGCATGGGGACGAGGGACGGCAGCATCATCGCGATCATCATCACGACCCACATGCCGAGGAACGACGCCGCGGCGCCGGGCCACGTCTGTCCGGGCATCCGCATCCACGCCATCGACATCGTCCAGCCGCCGGGCATCGGCATCCCGCCCATCCCCGACATCGACGCGGACCAGGCGATCGTCACCGCCGCGCTGGCGGCGAAGAGCAGCGCCGACACCGCGAGGAACGTGTGCTGCGGGGTTCGCGCGGACCCCGTGGGCGTGGTCCATCCGTCCCCTTCGCGACGACCACGACCCGGTTCAGCGCATGTCGTACTCGTCATGGCGGCGGAACCAGAAGCCCGTCTCGTTGCGCCCGAGCGGCGCGCGGTCGAGCCACTGGTACATGCCCCAGAGGGCGTCCACCCCGCGCGCGTACGCGGAGTAGGTGTGGTAGACGACGCCGTCCTCGAGCGCGAACGCGCTCACGCCCGGTGTTTCCCGCATGTACGTCGCCGCGTCCGTCCCGAGCTCCGCCGCGATCGTGGCGGTCGGGTCGTTCGTGCCGCCCTCCGGCGGCGGCCGCATGTCCATCGAGCGGAAGTTGTACTCGACGGCGCCCGACCGCTGCTGCTCCTCGGTGTGCGCTGCCTGGAAGTCGTAGTTGAAGTCGCCGCCGAACGAGGACGCCCACGGGAAGCTCCACCCCATCCGCCGCTTGTACGCCTGCAGCTTCGCGAGCGGCGCGCGCGACACCGCGCAGAGCGTGACGTCGTGGTGGGCCAGGTGGACGACGAAGCCGTCGAACCCGTCTGCGATCGCCGAGCAGGCCGGGCACCCCGCCGTGTAGTCGGGCCCGAACATGAAGTGGTAGACGAGGAGCTGCGAGCGCCCTCGGAAGAGATCCGCCAGCGAGGCCTTCCCCTCGTCCGTCTCGAACCGATACTCCTTGTCGATCCGGACCCACGGCAGCTCCTGCCGGCGCCGCGCCAGCTCGTCGCTGCGCCGCGTGAGCTCCTTCTCCGCCGCGAGGAGCTCGAGCCGTGCAGCGAGCCACTCCTGGCGTGTCCCCGTCCTGTGCTTCGGCATGGTTCTCGGCTCCTTTCCGGTCGCTCGATCGGGAGCGTCAGCCCGCCCCCTCGCCAGCCGGGCGCGCCAGACTGACCCCCTCCACAGGACCGGACATAACGCCGGCGGTGAACGCCGCCCGGATCGGGCGAGGCCCGCTCAGCTGGCCTTCGCCAGAGCGCCCAGCAGCTCATCGAGATCCGGTGGCTTCGGCACGTGGGCGTCGAAGCCGGCTTCCCGCGCCCGCTGGCGATCCTCCGGCTGCGCATAGCCGCTCAGCGCCACCAGCCGCTTGTCGCGGAGCGGTGCCTCCCGCCGGAGCGTCCGCGCGGGCATTGGCGTGACGCAGGAGGGGAAGGGGTGAGTCGGAAGCGTCGGCGACCGCCCCGCCCGAGCGCTGGTCGAGCGCGGCCGCAGGGTTAGCCTGAGCACCCGTGAAAGCACTCGTCCAGGAGACCTACGGCCCGGTGGAGAACCTGCGCGTCCGGGAATGGGCGCGACCCGCACCCGGAGAGAAGGACGTGCTCGTCCGCGTGCGCGCGGCGGGCGTGGACCCCGGGGTCTGGCACGTGGTGACCGGGAAGCCGTACATGGTGCGGCTCATGGGGCTCGGGCTGTCCCGGCCCAAGGTGCCCGTGGCGGGCTGGGATGCGGCCGGGGTGGTCGAGGGCGTCGGTCCCGGCGTCACGCGCTTCGCCATCGGAGACGAGGTGTTCGGGAACTGCGGCATCGGCGGCTCGGGCACGTTCGCAGAGTACGCGTGCCTGCCCGTGGGCTCCTGCGCGCCGAAGCCGGCGAGCCTGACATTCGAGGAGGCGGCCGCGCTCCCCGTCTCCGCGTGCACGGCGCTGCAGGCCGTGCGCGACATCGGCAAGGTCGGGGCGGGAACGCAGGTGCTGGTCCTCGGCGCGGGCGGAGGCGTCGGCCACTACGCCGTCCAGCTCGCGAAGGTCTTCGGCGGGAGGGTGACCGGCGTCTGCAGCACGTCCAAGGTGGAGTTCGTGCGCGGGCTGGGCGCCGACGACGTCATCGACTACACGCGTGAGGTCGTCGGCGCCGGAGGGCGTCGCTGGGACGTGATCATCGACACCGCCGGACGCCGCTCGCTCGCCGAGCTGCGCCGCGTGCTCGCGCCGCGCGGGGTGCTGGCGGTGGTGGGCGGCGAGGGCGGGAACCCGTGGACCGGCGGGTTCCTCGAGAGCATGGTGGCGACGTCGGCGATCTCGCTCTGGTCGAGTCAGAAGCTGCGGACCGTGAGCTCCACCGTGACGGCGGATGATCTTCTGCGCCTGAAGGGGCTGGCCGAGGCGGGGAAGCTCCGGCCCGCCGTGGAGCGCCGCTACGCGCTGGAGGAGGCTGCCCTCGCGCTCGGGGAGCTGGAAAAGGGCCACGCGCGGGGGAAGAGCGTCGTGGTGATCGGGGGCGGGGGCTGAAGGTTATCGAGGGCCTCTGTGCCGCGGGCGGCCGCAGCGCTGGAGCCAGATGTCTCCCGACGCCGGCATCCTGACGCCGCAGGAGCGGTTCGCCGGGCGATCACTCGGCGCTACCGCCCATCCTGAGAGGGGGCCGCATTCCATCGTATGGGATCTGGTATAGAGTCCCCCGCGCGCAGGGTACCCAGGGGCCTCGCAAGAGGCCCCTGGTCTTGTCGAAGCGGCACCAAGGAGAGAGATGAGCGAGAAGGAAGCCGGCATCGAGGTTCAGGGCAGGGTCGAAGAGGCGAGCGGCGGGATGTACCGTGTGAGGCTGGATCAGGGCCCGACCGTCCTGGCGTACGCGTCGGGGAAGATGAAGAGATTCCACATCCGCATCATCATGGGCGACCGCGTCAAGGTGGAGCTGTCGCCGTACGACCTGACTCGCGGCCGCATCACCTACCGCGACAAGTGAAGCGCGCGCGGAACGGGATGAAGACATGTGGCGACTGCAGCGCGTGCTGCACGGCATTCGATGTGGGCGCGCTCGAGAAGCCCGCTGGAGTGCCCTGTCCGTTCCTGCAGGTTGAAGGTGCCTGCGGGATCTATCCCGAGCGGCCCGACTCCTGTCGCGCGTTCGCGTGCGGTTGGCTGACGGACGCCACGTGGTCTGACGGCGAGCGGCCCGACCGGCTCGGCGTGATCGTCGTGCCAGCGGATCAGGATTCGGCCTTCGCCGGCTCGGCGGCCGTCCCACTCCTCGTCGCGTACGAGCTCCGCCCCGGTGCTCTCGAGGCGTGCCAGACGGAGCCCCTGTTGAAGCGCCTGTCGCGGGACCGCCTGGTCGCCCTCGTGCGGCACGGGTGGGAGCGCCGCCATCGAGAGCCCTCCGGGTTCATCGGTGGGCCGGAGCTTCGGGCTCCGTCCGGCAGGCAATGAGCACGCATTCACGCCTGGCTCGACGCGCTGGTGCAGCAGGCCACGAAAGCCGGGCAGGCCGCTGAGGTCCGACTCTCAGGCTCAGGGCCCGACGCCGGAGTCGCGCCGGGCACACTCCCGCACGCCGCTCTCCCAGGCCGCGGCCTGCGTCTCGAAACTGCCTTCGAGACCGACGCCATCCACCACGCAGGACCAGGCCCAGTTCTTCGACAGCGCGACCTGGACCTCGTGTGTCCCGACCTGAAAGCGAGTCGGAAGACATGCCAGCGCATCGGGTTGACGTCGCGGTTCCATACAGCTGAGTCTATCGCGTCGTGGCTCGCTCAGCGACCCGGCGGGACGGCCCCACTACCGGCGACGCAGGACCTCGTCGAGCTTGCGCGCCACGATGGTCCTGGAGCGGGCGGAAGGGATCCGGTCGACCCACTCGCGCACGCGGCTTCGACGAAAGCCGCGGGGCAGCTCGAGCTCGGGCAGGGCCGCGAACAGCCTGCTCCGCGTCGGCGACAGGTAGAGAAAGTCGAAGACCGCCTTCTCCGGTAGGGCGAGCTTGGTCCCCGATCGCGGGTCGTGCTCGAAGCCGTCGAACAGCTCGGGCCGGATGTGGTGCACGCTGTAGGTGCCGACGCCCGTTTCGACGAGGTCGCTCCGTGCGAGCGAGACGAGATAGATCGAGGAGGGGATCTGGGTGATCAGGCCGCGCCGATAGAGCGCGGTTTGCAGCGAGACGTAGCTGGGGTAGGGCGCGGTCACGTACTCCGCCAGCGCCAGCGGATCGGGCGGGTCGGAGAGCGCCCACACGCCACGTCGCACCGGGGTCACGAGCCCCGACGCCGCGAGCCGCCTCAGCGTATGGCTCGCTGCCTGGACGGACAGGCCCAGGATCGCGGCGGCGTCCGAGGTGGTCGCTGCGGGAACGCGGAGGCTGCGGAGGCGCCCCAGGGCTTCGGTGGCGTTCATGGGCGCGCCTTCTCCAGGTGTTCGATCACCTGCATCTGGAGCGCATCCCAGGCCTCGCGGGAGCCGTAGGTCTCGACGTGGTCCGCTCGCAGGTAGGACACGACCTGGGACTTGAAGTCGGCGTACGAGATCTCCATCACGCGCTCGACCGCCTTGGGGAGGTCGGATCGAATCGGGCGGAGGGCCTCCACGTTCCCTCCAGCCCTGGCGAACAGGACCGCGAGGTCGAACACGTCTCGCGCCTGGACGATGCTGCGGCCGACGAGCGCCCCGACCTTCTGGCGCAGGGCAGCGGCGAGTGGGTAATGGGGCGCAAGTAGCGGCATGAACTGGTGCTCCGCCAGGATCGTGGCCGCGACCGGCTCCACCTTCGCCTCCTCGGTTGTCGCGCGACGTGAGAACTCGATCTTGGTGTGGAGGGGCGTGGAGTGGCCCTCCACGGCCAGACCGACCTTCCACCGCTGCGCGGTGTCCGGCTGCTTTGGGGCGCTGACGCTCGTGATGGAGAGCCCACGACTCCGCAGCGGCATCGAGAGCGCCGGCCCGCTCAGGACGGCCGTGACCTTCTCCTTGAGCGCGTGAACCGGGAGCCCTGCCACGTCGAGATCGATGTCTTCGGAGTAGCGGACGCTCTCGAAGAAGAAGCGCAGGTTGCAACCTCCCTTGATGGCGAAGCTGCCCTTCTGCGGCCCCGAGCAGAGGAGCCGGACGAAGTGGAGGTGGAAGAGCTCGACGAGCTGGCGGTCCGATGGCATGCTGATTGTAAATACGCACTGTCGTCGCTATGGTCAACTTCGCGTATTCATATCGGCGGACCTCGGAGGGTGCCTCAACCCGAGCTCCCGCCTCAGGCTGGCCACATCGACCGCAGGGCAACGAGAACCTGGTGGGAGCGCAGCGCGAAGTTCTGGCGGCGCGCCTACCCGCGCCCTGACCGAAGTAGTAGTCGGAGTTCGGCCTCGAACGAAAGCTCGGGGTGCGTCAGCTTCCTCACGAGCAGGTCCGCAAGCTGCCGGCCAGTGATCGCCACTGGGTCCGCGAGGCCGATGACCGCCTCGGCGAGGCGCTGCCTTGCATCCCTGCCGAGGCGACCGACGACAAAAACCGGGTATCCGCGAGGCCCGCCGAACTCGGCGAGATAGTCGCGCATGGCGCGAAGGGCGTCGACCGGTGCATTCCACTCGCCCCGCTTCGCGTCGATTACCAAAGTGTAGGTTCCCGCATTCCCTTCGTAACGCGCGAGACAGTCCGGTACCGCGTCCCCAGCCCGCTTCCGCCAGAGCTCGTCGACGGTCAGTCCGAGTGCTCGGAATGTGGCCGAGACCAGTGCTTCCCATTGATCAGCGCGAGCCTCGTCGGTCACGAGCGCGCTCAACCGAGGAGGGAGCCACCCGAGCAACTCGCGGTCCGCGGCGGTCAGCGCATCTCTCGGTGCCGTTCTCGGGTCCGCTTCGGAGGCGCTCGGGGTTTCCCTGGACACGGCCTCGGTACGTTCCTTCGGCGCCGCGTTAGCGTGCTCGACGAGAGCCGTGACCTCGTCGAACCAGGCGACGTCCACCAGTTTGGGCCCTCCGTCGGTCGGAATGACCCAAGCAACGATCGGCGCGTTGGGTGGGCCGTTCGCACTTGCGAGGAGCGCCTTGAACCTGTCGAAGTGCGGCTTTGGGAGCATCGTCGCGGCGAACGCGTCCGCCGGTTCGTATCGAACCGAGAGCTCCTGCTTCTCCTTGAAGGCCTTGACGACCTCGCCGGTCCCGAGGATGTGGCCATCGTCGAGCACCAGGATGAACTGCGCTCCGCGCCGAATGTGAACCCCCGAGCCGACTGTCGCTGACAGCGTACCGTCCTTCAGCGCCTTCAGAGCGTCTTCGGCCCTCGAGAGGTGAGCGACGAAGAGAACGGGCCAAACGTCGTGCATGACTTCCTATTCTACCTCAGACACTGCAGAGGCCACCCGTCGAAGGTACGTCTCTACACCGCTCGGAATGACGAAGGTGACCGGGCTACAACACCTCGAAGCCGTTCCATGTCGGGGAGCGGGGGGCGGGCGGAAACGGGGGCCGTCCACCAGCGGTCCGCGTCACCAGCGTTGCCCTCAGGACGCGATCCGTCCCACGCGCAGCAGGTCAAGCGGCATCGCGTGCTCGAGTTCCCATTCGATCGTGATCGGCCGCTCGCCTTCGTCTGCAACGGGGCGGACTGGCCCGAGGTAACGGAAGGCCATGGTCACGCCGGGACGATCATCGGCTCGTTCCCGCACGAAGAGGAGCGGTGTGCAGCCCTCGGCCGCTGGGGTGAGATGCCGTCGTCCTTGCTTCGAGGCGCGCGTGGTTCCAGCCTTCGACTGCCAATGGAAGCGCCGCTCGGAGAGCGGGAAGTCGCGGTAGCGAAGGTGCTCCTTCTGTTGTGCGCTCTTCTCGAGCGTGACCAGGAGCATGTCGTAGCGGCCGCCGTCGACGGCCTCGACGCCGGTGTAGAAGTCCCGGAACTCGCCACCCTTCGTCCGCTGGTCGAAGGCAGCGCTGAGCTCTACGCCGAGATAGCGACCGTGCAGGGCGAGCGGGTTCGCGGGCTCGAGCCTGCGGTCCGGCGCGAGGATCGCGTTCTCCCGTTCGAGCACCGGGATGAGGCCTTCGATCTCCTCGCGAAGGAGCGCATGCTTCGACCAGGCCCTCCACGCCTTCCTGGAGGCGGCGAGTGCGCGGCCATACAAAACCGCGAAGAGCATGTTCTGCACGCGTTGCTCGGTTTGACCGCTGAGCCGCTCGAGCTTGACGAGCTTCTTCCATGTCCCGAGGCGTAGCGCGTCGCCGACGTGGGTGAGCTTGCAGATGTTGGCGAGCGCGTCGGACTCACCCTCGGCGAGCGGCCGCGATTCGAGGCCCACGCTGCGCCGTAGCTCGGTCCAGGACCGCCCGCGCGCGTAGATGAGGTCGAGCCCGACCTCCGTCTCGAGGACGAACCGATCGAGCGAGAGCTGGACGTGGGCCGGGTCCTCGAGGAGTTCCCGGAGATCGCGCAGGTCATCAGGGATCGATCGCTTCAGCTGATCGAGAACGCGATGACGAGATACTTCGTCGAGGTGGAGATGACACCCCGCGGGGAGCTTCGCGAAACCCACCTCAAAGCCCTCGCGAAGCTCGCGCGGCGTCTTCCCGAGCAGCTGCCGAAAGCGCCGGTCGAACCGGAACAAGTGGTGCTGTCGACCGGTGAGATCGAAGACGACCAGCTCGGCCTTGTTCCGCGCGAGTCGGAGCCCGCGGCCGAGCTGCTGGAGGAAGACCGTGGGGCTCTCGGTCGGCCTGAAGAAGAAGAGCGTGTTGACGTTCGGGACGTCGACGCCTTCGTTGTAGATGTCGACGACGCAGAGGATCTGGATCTTGCCGAGGTTGAGGTCGCTGCGGGCCTGTCGCCGCTCGTCGGCCGGTGTCTCGCCCGTGAGCACCTGCGTCCGGAACCCGCGCTTCGCGAGCTGGCTCGAGACCTCCTCCGCATGCCGGACGTTGGCGCAGAAGGCGATGGCCTTGAGCATCTCCGGGCGCGCGATGTGCTGCGCGACCGCCTTCACGGCGCGCTCGACGAAGATCTCGGCGGCGCCCACCAGCTTGCCGGCGAGCTCGTCGGGGGCGTACCGGCCCGCCGTCCAGGCGACGTCGGAGAGATCCACGCCGTCGACGTCGAGCATGTAGTAGCGGAAGGGGACCAGCGCGTGCGGGATGGCGCTCCAGATGCGGAGGTTGCCGACCCAGGGGCGGGGGAACAGGTGATCGTAATCGACCCCATCGGCACGCTCGGGCGTGCCCGTGAGCCCCAGCACCTCGCTTCCGGGGCTCAGGCGAGCGAGAAACGTCTCCCACTTGAACGCAGGCGAGTGGTGCGCTTCGTCGATGACGACCATGTCGAACGACCCTGGGTCGAGGTGGTCGTCCTTGAGGGAGTCGATGGACGCGAACACGTGGCGCCCGATGGCCGGTCGTTGCCCCTGGAAGAGCAGCTCTCCAAAGTCGGATGACTGAAGTGCCGCTCGGTAGAGGAGGCGAGCCTGCTCGAGGATCTCCCGGCGGTGCGCAACGAAGAGCAGCGAGTCCACCTCCCCCGCCTCGCGCAGCCCCACGTAGTCGAGGGCCGCCATCACCGTCTTGCCCGTGCCGGTCGCAGCCACGAGCAGGTTGCGGTGCCGACCCAGGGCGCGCGCCGCGGTGAGCTCCTCGAGGACGGGCTTTTGGAACGACTTCGGCTCGAGCTCGAGGAGGGCCTGCAGCCCGGGATCGCGATCGGCCTGCGCCAGCGCGCGTGTGAGGCGCTTCCTGTGCGGCTCCATGTGACCATCGAACGGCTCGAAGAGCGCGAGGTCCGCCCAGTACTGTTCGAAGGTCTCGCTCATCTGGGCGAGCAGCGCCGGCTGGTCGCTCTCCGTGATGCGGACGTTCCACTCGAGTCCGTCGGTCTGGGCTGCGTGCGACAGGTTGGAGCTGCCGACGTAGGCCGTCGAGACCCCGCTGTCACGGTGGAAGATCCAGGCCTTCGCGTGGAGGCGAGTCGTTTGCTCATCGTACGAGACGCGGATCTCCGTGTTGGGAAGGCTCGCAAAGCGCTCGACCGCGAGGGCGTCGGACGCGCCCATGTACGTGGTCGTGAGGACCCTGAGCCTCCGGCCTCGGGAGATGCAGTGCCGCTCGAGCGCGCCGCGCAGCTTCTCGAATCCGGAGAGCTTCACGAACGCGCACAGGAGGTCGATGCGATCGGCGCTGTCGAACTCGCTCCGGAGGTGGTCGAGGAGGGACTCACCCTCGGCGTTGACGATGAGGTTGGAGGAGTGGAGGGAGCCCCGCGGCGGCCGCGGAGGATCGGCTGGCCTGGTGACGACGGAGAGGAGGCGCTCGGGCCGGAGCCGGAGCTCGCCTTCCTTGAAGGCCTTCGGGGCGTGTCGGGCGAGGGTCGCGAGCAGGTCCTCGCCCAGAGCGAGCGTCGGGCCGGGCTCGCCGCCGAGCTCGTCGAC
>JAEZYO010001059.1 GCA_023419055.1 Pseudomonadota bacterium
CCGTGACACCCACGCCTCTTGCTTGCGGTGGTCGAAGCCGATTTCGTCCACGAAGACGGTAAAGTCGCGCGGCGAGCTCGCGTAGGTGCTGATGCGAAACTCCCAGGCGCTCTTCGGGTCGAACGCCGCGCCCTTGTCCTTCTTGAACTCGGAGAGCGGAATGACCACCTCGTGCCATTGCCCGTCGAACAGATCCTCGACGTAGTCGGAGATCACGACCTCGTTCGACTCCTTCTTGTTGTTGCCGGAGCCGGAGAGCACCACCTTGAAATTCGCGGGATCCGGCGCCTTCGCCTTGTCCTTGGCCTCGATCCGGATCCAGAAGCTGACGCTGTCGAAAGCCGTGATGTCGGTGCCCGCGTTCTCTGGATAAAACCCGTGCCAGTTCCAACCGAAACCCGCCCAGTCCGGCCCCTGCACTTGAAACTTGAGCCCCTTGCCGATGCGCCCCGCGTTCTCGGCGGGCGCGACGACGGACTTGCACCCGGCGTCCTTCTTCGAGCAGTCCGCCCAGGGTTGCCCCTTCGTGTTCTCGTCTCCGTCCCACACCATCAGCTTGTCCGGAGGGGGCGGCGTCTTCGGCGCTTCGGCGACCGCTGCCTTCGACTCGCTCGGCGTCTTCGCGCTCTCGGCTTCCTTCGATGATTGCGGCGCCACGCACGCGACGAAAGCGCACGAGGTGAGAGCCCAAACTACCCGAAGGCCTCCGTTCGAAATCAGCATAGCCGGAGCATAGCGGCCCGATGCGGCGCGCCAATTGTGACAAACCCGCTCATCTACCCGCGGGTGAGGGGTGGGTGACTTTCCGTGGGCGTTCTGCAACGGCTTGTCGAACGCGGAGATTCACGATTGTCTAGAAGGACCGCCCACGTGTTGCTTCGTAACTTGAGGAGGATCGGATGAGGCTTCGAAAGGTGTCGTTGCTGGCGCTCGTGCTCTCGGGCTGTTCCGGCACTGCTGCGGACGATGACGAAAGCAGCGCGCTTCGCGACGTTCTCGCGGGTGACGACGTGGTACCGAGCGAGGTTCCCCAGCTCAACCGGGATTTGGTGCGCCGCGCCGTGCGCGCCGGGAGCTATGCCGAGCTCGGGGCGCAAGCACCGGTCGATGAAGCCTGGTCGCCCGTCGTGACGGTGGGCGCCAAGGGCCCGACCCCCCTCCCGGTCGGCCCCTGGCTCGAGGCGGGCGTCGTCGATCCGAGCGGCGCCTTCGAGCCGTGTCACACCGAGCGCGCCGAAGCGCCGCCGCTCGGCGAGGCCGATCGCGCCGCTCTGGAAGCGCGCTCGCCGGGCTCGGCGAGCTCGGACCGCGTGGCCTGCGTGACCGCTGCGGCGCTCGCCTTGGCCCCCGGCTACACCGCGACCTTCGTCGGCGCCGCCGACCACGCCATCGCCGTCTACCCCGACGAGCGGCGCGTCGAGATCAACGCGGCGCTGCTCGAGCTCGTCGGGCCCCCCGAGAGCGAGCTCGCCCTCCCGCTCCCCACGGCGACATCGCCTGCCTCGCAGGCGCCGGAGCTCGCGAGCGCCGAGCCCGATGGTCCAGGGCTCGTGCTCCACCACCACGAGCCTCCGGACGGGTACTCCGACATCGACGACGACGACGATTGCGACTGTGACGACGCCTTCGACTGCGACGGCAACAACGGCTCGAACAACGACAGCTGCGCGGTCACGCGACGTCCGCCCTCCACGTCGAGCGGCCCGAGCGCCTCGAACACGCCGCTCTGGCTCTTGCTCGCCGCGGGGCTCCTGGTGTTGCGCCGCGAAGCGCGCGTCGGGGTGCGGAGCGCTCGCGCGAAGCGGCTCGGCTCGTGGCTCGTCTTCGGGCTCTCGCTGCTCGCGGCTCCGGACGCTTCGGCGCAGTCGGCGAGCGCGACGGGGCGCCTCGAAGCCGGCAAGCGACTGCTCGCCAAGAAGGACCCCGCAGCCGCCCTCGTCGAGCTCGAGGCGGCGCGCCGCGAAGGTGCGGGCCCCGAAGTGCTCGAGCCGCTCGCGCAGGCTTATCGAGGCGTCGGAAAGCTGCCGGAAGCTTATGCCGCGCTCTCGGAGCTCGTGATGAGAGACGAGCAGACGAACGCGCCCGAGCGCGGCCAGCACGAGAAGGCGCTCCGCGAGCTCGAAGCGAGCGTCGCGTTCGTGAGCGTTCAGGTCACTCCGCCCGATGCCGCGCTCTTCGTCGACGGGCAACCCGCGGCCGTCGATCCGCGCTCGCGCCAGGTGGTGATCATGCCGGGTGCCCACATGGTCTCCGCGACCTTGGCCGGCTACGCGCCCGCGCAACAATCCGTCAACGCCGAGCGCGGCACGCGCAACGCCGTGGCAACGCTCACGCTCACCGCCACCGGCGCGCGGGTGCTCGTGCAGGGCTTTGCTCCCGACGCCATCATCGCCCTCGATGGAAAGCCGCTCACCCAGGGGCGTTGGGAGGGCGTCGTCCCCGAGGGACGCCACCTGGTGCAGGTGTATCGCCCGGGCGGCCCGTCCTACGACTTCCCCTTCGAAGCGCGCTCGGGTGAGAGCGTCACGCTGCCGCCGCCGCTCGCGGCGCCTCGCCCGCAAGTTCAAGAGCCCCCCGCGCCGCCGAGAAATCCGCCGCGGAGGAGCGTGGTGGGCCCGTACGTCGTAGGACGCCTCGGCGTCGCCGCGCTCACCGCCAAACCCTTCGGGTTTTCGTACGACACCGTGATCGACGACGAGACCGGGCAGCCGCGCGAACGCACGGGCGCGGCCTGGTACGTCGGCGCCGACGGCGG
>JAEZYO010000717.1 GCA_023419055.1 Pseudomonadota bacterium
TACACCGCGGAGGTCCAGCAGGACCCTGGCTTCGCGAAGCTCGTCTGGGGCAGGGTGCTCGCCGGTAACGTCGAGGGCGCGACCGACAGCGGCGTCCTGCCGCCTTACGTCGACGGATTCAAGGAGCAATACGTCGAGGCGAGCCAGCTCGTCTACACGCTCACCCGGCCGGACGTCTACAACTCGATCATGGCGATCCCGTGGTACGCGCAGGACCTCGAGCGGGAGCTCGGTGTCGACATCAGCCAGGGGATCGAGAGCTATCAATACGTGCTCACGAAGCAGGCCATCACGGTCGACTCGCGCATGTACTGGCGGGCTCGCACCAAGACGGGCGGATTTTACTGGAAGACGTGGGACGTTTTCAGCGGACAGCTCCCGAACAACATCAACGACATCGACCAGGCGTACGAGCAAGGCGCGATCCGGTTCCCGTTCTGGGCCAATCCGATCCCGAAGTTCATCGCAGGCACGGGCGGTGGCGTGACGCCCGAAACCTTCAGCTTCGTGGCGACGCTCGCCCAGCCGTTCGGCACCGAGCCCGAAGGTTGCGATGGGCAGCCGAACTTCGGCGGGAGTCAGTTCCTGAATTGCCGATATTTTACCGGGACGAGTGGTCTCCAGCAGTCCGCGGAAGAAGTGATCTGGAACCTGCCGAACGGCTTGCAGGGCTACTCCTTGTGGGGCGGCTTCAATCAGCGGCGCGTCGACGCTTTCGTCAACATCGTCCGCGATCCGCGGATCGTGCGGGACGCGACTGACGCGCAGCTCACCTCACGTACCGACTTCGCGACCGCGGATCGGCGCCTGAACACCGGCAGCTCGTGCATGGGGTGCCACGCCGACGGCATGAACCGTGGAAATAACGACCTGCGCGACTGGCTCGATGCTGGCGGCAGCGCCCTGCCGAAAGGTCAACACGGCGTGGACGGGTGGATCGGCGACGCCGAGATCGTCGCTCAGGTGAAGAAGCTTTACCCACCGTCGAGCGTGATGCGACCCCAGATGGAGGATGACCGTCGCATCTACATGGAGGCGATGGCCAAGCTCAAGCACGGGATGATCGCCGGGGCGGACAAGAACACGTACGTCGAGCCGACCATCTGGACGATCGAGTGGTCGCAAAATTTCTACCAGTATCCGCCTACTCGCTCGAACTGAGTCACCGCCGTTTCCAAACGACCCGACAGGCCAGTCGCTTTCCCGAGATCAAAGCGGACGAGTGCCGGGAATATTCGTGCGAGCTTAGCCAAAAGGCACGGCCGGGACGACCTCGACTCGGCCGTGCCCGATGGTTTTCGAGCGCGGAGGAGCTCGTGGCGTCTGGAATCTGTCGCGAGCCCCTCCCGCTCTTTTTTTGTGCTCTTGCCGCGAACTCGAGACTCGGAAGATCGCCAGGCGGTCTTGGGGAGGCGCTTCGCGAAATCAAGGTGCGCCGGACCGGGAATGTTCGAAGTCGGCTTCGGTCGACTTCCCACCGAGATCCCCGTCGATGGTATTTCCTCGCATGAAGCCGGCTGCTCACGGCTGGGCGCTCTGGACGACGCGTTGCTTGTTGCTCGGCCTCGCGGGCCTTGGCTGCAGCAGTGAAGCCTCGACGCCGTCGGGTAGCGCAGGCGCTGGTGGGAGCGCTGGGTCGGCAGGAGGGAGCGGTGCTTCGGGCGGATCGGGCATCGCGGGATCGGGGTCGGGCGGCGCGGGTGCCGGGGGTACTGGCGGTGGTGGCGCGGCAGGAGCCGGCGGCAGCGCTGGCGGAGCCGGAGGCGCAGCTGGCGGAGGCGCAGCTGGCGGAGGCGCAGCTGGCGCGGCCGGCGCGAGTGGTAGCGCCGGGTCGGGGGGAGGCGGGGGTGGAAGTGCCTTCGATCCGTGTCCTGCTTCGGGACCGTGCAAGATCCTCCCGCTCGGAGACTCGATCACCGACGGCTTCGAGACCGCGCTGCCCGGCGGTTATCGCATCAAACTGTTCGAGCTGGCGGTCGCGGCGAACCAGGAAATCACCTTCGTGGGTGGCAAGATGAACGGCCCCACCACGGTTGCCAATCAACCCTTCCCACGCAACCACGAGGGGCACAGCGGTTGGACCATCCAGCAGCTCGACACGGACCGCGTACCTAGCCCCGCGCTCGACGGCGATCCCCACATCGTGCTTCTGCACATCGGGACGAACGACATGTGGCAGGGCGCGGACGGCGCGCCCGAGCGCCTGGCGACGCTCATCGACCAGATCCTCGCCGACCTGCCGCAATCGCTCCTGGTCGTCGCCAAAATCGTTCCGTACCCTCAGCAGTCCTCCAAGGTCGAGACCTTCAACGCCGCGATCCCCGCCTTGATCGAGGAGCGTGCCAGCGCGGGAAAGCACATCCTCCTCGTGGATCAGTTCACCGGCTTCGACGATGAAGAGGAGCTCGCAGACGGCGTGCACCCGAACGCTGCCGGCTACGCGCGCATGGCCGAGACCTGGTACGCGGCTATCTCGAGCTACCTCGACTGAGCGCAATTCTGCCTCCGCCGCGGGCGAACGCCCCCCCTTCGAGCGCCTCGGAAGAGCGCCATCGCAAAAATGAAGGGTCAGCGCCAGGCACACGGGCCCAAACCCGCCTTGCTGCGCTCTTCAACCGCGAGGTATACGTATAGAACCGGTTCCAGTTCGGCCCGGCGCTTACCTTTCTCGCGACCGAAAATGAACGCACTGCGTCGAGGACCCCTTCGGGGTTTGTTGATCACGGCGGCCCTCGCGCTCGGCTGCTCCAAGACGGACGCCCCTTCTCCCAGCGAAGGCGCCGGTGGTCAGGCCGCAGCAGGTGCGGGCGGCAGCGGAGCGCTCTCCGGTAGCGGGGGACTCGGGGCGGGCGGATCCGCTGGCGGCTCTGGCGGCACCGGTGCCAGCAGTGGAGGTCTGGCCGGCGGCGGTGCGGCTGGCGCGTCGAACACGGGAGGGACGGGCGGGACCGGCATCGCCGGCTCTTCGGGCAGCGGCGGTGCGCCGCCGACCTCGGACACCTTCTACGTTTCTGGGCGCGACCTGTACGATCGTTGCGGCGAGAAGGTGATCCTTCGCGGCGTGAACGAGATGATCGTCTGGTCCGACGGGAAGGACGGCTCGCCCGAGTTCGCGGAGATCGCGAAGACGGGAGCGAACGCGGTGCGCATCGTCTGGAACGAAGAGGGGAGCGCCGCGGAGCTCGACACCGCGATTCAGAACGCGGTCGCCCAGAAGCTCATCCCGATGGTCGAGCATCACGGCGCGACCGGCGATCTGACGAAGGTGCCGGCCGTCGTCGACTACTGGACGCAAACCGACGTCGTCGCGGTACTCGAGAAGCACTCGCCGTATTTGCTCCTGAACATCGCGAACGAGGCGGGGGAGAGCGGTACGCAGCCGCAAGCGTTCGCGAGCACGTACCAGACTGCCATCACGCGCATTCGCGAGACCGGAGTGACGGTTCCCCTCGTGATCGACGCTCCCGGCTGGGGGCAAGACATCGACGTCTTGCAGGCCGCGGGTCCCGGTCTCATCGAGCACGACCCCGAGAAGAACCTGCTCTTCAGCGTTCACATGTGGTGGAACGATGCGGCGGGGACACGCGTGACCTCCGAGCTGAACGAGTCGGTGCAGATGGGGCTACCGCTGATCGTCGGTGAGTTCGCGCAGCACGCCGTGTCGGGCTGCAATCAGAACCCGTTCGCCTATGGAGTCCTGCTCACCGAGGCGCAGAAGCACGGCGTGGGCTGGCTCGCCTGGTCTTGGGGCTCGGTCGCGAACAGTGACTGCGCGAGCCAAGGTTCCTTCGACATGACGGTCGGCGGCGTGTTCGGCGATTGGGAAGAGGATTGGGGCGAGGAAGTCGCCCTCACGCACGCGGCCAGCATTCAGAAGACCTCCGTTCGTCCGCAATCGATGGTGACGGGATCGTGTCAGTGAGACGTCGCTGGTGAGCGCCGAGCTCGATTCTCGCTCATCTTCGTACGAATCGCTCGGTGTCTCGTCTCGAGCCGGCTCCGGTTCGTGGCGCCGAGCAGGGGGTTCGTCGAACGCGGAGCACGGCTGGTCGGGTTCCGGTGCCGTTTCAGGGATCGGGGCCCTATCCAACGGTGGATTCGACGATGAAACGCCGTCTTGTCACGATCCTTCCCGCGCTTGCCCTAGCTCTCTCGAGCCTGCTCCCGCCGGCGGAGGCGCTCGCCACCCAACCGCTCTCCGCGTTCTTGCGCCAAGCCGAGACGTCGAACCTCGACGCTCGTGAAGGGCGGGCGATCGCCGAGCAGAGCGAGGCCGAAGCCGAAGCCGCTTTCGGACGCCTCCTTCCCTCGTTCACGGCGCGGGGCACCTACACGCGCAATCAGGAAGAGGCGGCGATCACCCTGCCGGGTTCGGGCCAGGAGATCGTCATTACGCCGCGCGACCAGTTCGACGCCGCCTTGCGGGCGGAAGTGCTGCTCCTGGATCTCGGGAGCTACCACCGGTATCGCGCCGGGCAGGCACGTGCCGCGAGCAGCAGCGAGCGCACGGCGGTCACGAAGAAGTCCGTCGCGCGCGCGGTGGCGCAGGCGTACTACGAGTTCATCGCTGCCTCCGCGCTCGTGGGCTCTGCGCGCCAGAGCCTCACCGTCTCGGAGTCGAACTACGAGTTCGTCTCGACGCGACACGGCGCGGGAGTGGCGACGGCGCTCGATCTCGAGAGCGCTCGCGCCAACGTGGAGCGCGCTCGCCGCGACGTCTCCGACGCCGAGCTCTCGGTGGCCCTCGCTGGACGCCGGCTCTCGACCTTGAGCGGGCTCGCGCCGACCCCCGCCGACGGCCTGCCCGAGGACGATCTCCGCGCCGAAGCGCCGCTCAACGCGTTCATGAAGGGCCTCGACACCTCGCCCGAGGTGCGCGCTTCGCGCGCCGGTCTCGAGGCGGCGGCGCAGGAGCGAAAGGCGGCGAACTCCGCGCTCGTCCCGACGGTCACGGCGAGCGCCGAGGAACGCTTCACCAACGCGGCCGGGTTCTCCGGCAAGAACGCCTACTACGTGCTCCAGCTCAACGCGACCTGGCGCCTGGATTATCCGCTCTTCGCGACGCGAGACGCTCGTGAGGCCGGTGAGCGCGTGGAGCAGGTACGCATGGATCGCGCGCGCCAGACGCTGGCGGACGAGATCTACGCCGCGCACGAGCGCGTGGGCGCCGGGATCGTGAAGAGCCGCGCGACTCGCGCGCAGGCCGAGGCCGCGCGACGGACGGCGGAGCTCGTGAGCGACCGCTATCAGGCGGGCGCTGCGACCCAGCTCGACGTGACGCAGGCGCAGCGGGACGCCTTCCTGGCCGACGTGAGCCGCATCCAGGCCGACGCGGAGCTCGCCTTTGCTCGCGCGTCGTTGCGAGTCGCGGCCGACCTTCCTTTGCAGGAGCAGAAGTAACGTGAATCAGCGAGTCGAATTGGTAGCGTGGGTCGTCATCGGGCTGCTCGGCACCGGCTGCAAGTCGAGTCCGGCCAAGGAAATGGCGCCCGCGGAGAGCGCGCCCATCAGCGTGGAAACACGCGAGGTGAAGCCGATCGAGGTGCCCACGACGCTGCGGCTCACCGGAACCCTGCGCGGCGATCGCGAGACGGAGCTCGCCGCGAACGCGCAGGGGCGGGTTATCTCGACGTCGGTCGAGCGCGGTCAAGAGGTCAAGGCGAACGAGGTGCTGGCGAAGCTCGACGTCCGGGCGCTCGCGCTCGGAGCGGCCGAAGCGCGGGCCCAGGTCGAGACGGCGCGATCCCAGGTCGACCAGGCTCGCAAGGAGTGCGAGCGCTACGAGCAGCTCAATCAAAAGGGAGCGGTCAGCCAGCTCGAGTACGACAAGGTGATGGCGCAGTGCCGGACGCTGCCCCACTCGGTGGAAGCCGCCACCGCGCGCGCCACCCTCGCGGCGCAAAACGTCGGCGACGGCGTGATTCGAGCGCCCTTCCCCGGGCTCGTCACCGAGCGCTCCATCGAAGTGGGGCAGTACGTTCGTCAGGAGTCCCGCGTGGTCACCCTGGTGGCCATCGACACGCTGCGCCTCGAGCTCTCCGTTCCCGAAGCCGAGGTCGCGCACGCGAAGGTGGGCGCGAAGGTGCTCTTCCGCGTGGTCGCGTATCCGGGCAAGACCTTCGAGGGCACCGTTCGCTTCGTGTCGGGGGCGCTACGGCCTGCGACGCGCGACCTGGTGGTCGAGGCGCTGGTCGAGAACAAGGACCGTCTGCTCCGTCCGGGCATGTTCGCGAACGTCGAGCTCGTGACCGGATCCCGCTCGCTACCCGCGGTTCCGCGAGCGTCGGTGCGGACGGAGGGCGGCACTTCACGCGCCTTCTTCGTCGCGTCGGGCAGGGTCGAGGAGCGCTTGCTCACGCTGGGTCCGGACGCAGGCGAGCTCGTGAGCGTGGTGCGCGGCGCCGCGCTCGGCGATCGCGTGGCCGTGGGGAAGCTCGACGAGCTCAGCAACGGGAGAGCGGCGCGCTAGCGTCGTCGAGGAACGTCATGCAATGGCTCGCGCAAGTCTGTGTGCGGCGCCCGGTCTTCGCCGGCGTCCTGATGCTCGTGATCGTGGTCCTCGGCGGTGTCGGCTACGGTAAGCTCGGCCTCGACCAGTTTCCGAACATCGACCTGCCCTTCGTGCTGGTGACGACGCGCCTCGACGGGGCGGCCCCGCAAGAGGTCGAGAGCGACATCACCGACAAGATCGAGGCCGCGGTCAACACGATCGACGGCATCGAGGAGCTGCGATCGACCTCGAGCGAGGGTTTCTCGCAAGTGGCCCTGCAGTTCAAGCTCGAGAAGAGCTCGGACGTCGCGGCGCAAGAGGTCCGAGATCGCATCAGCAACGTCTTGCGCGACCTGCCGCAGGGCATCGACGCTCCGATCGTGAGCAAGGTCGACCCCGACGCTGCGCCGATCATGCTGATCGCGCTGCGCTCGAAGT
>JAEZYO010000728.1 GCA_023419055.1 Pseudomonadota bacterium
GGACGCCGAGCTCTCGAGCGAGCGCGCCGCTGAAAAGTGGGAGAGCCTCGAGCAACGCTTCAAGCTCGCCGAAGATCCCGGGCGCCTTCGAGATCTCGCGCGTGGCGCATTTTTCAAGGTGCTCGAAGCCGAAGCCACGCTCCCGAACCAGGGCGCCGCCTACTACACCGTCGAGCCGGAAGACGACGAGGAGGACTAGGAATGACGACTCCCGGCCCAGTCGAGCTCGAGCGTGACGACCGGGGAGCGATCCTCCTCATCGCCGTCTTCTTCGCGGTGTTCGCCGTCGCCATTCTGTACTCGCTGATCGGCACGGCGGAGGCGGTGGCGTTCCGAGAAGGGCTGCAAGATCGCGCGGATCGCACGGCGCTCTCCGCGAGCATCATGCACGCCCGCGCCATGAATTTGATCGTGCTCATCAACATCATCATGGCAGCCGTACTCGCCATTTTGGTGGCGCTGAAGCTCGTCGAGCTCCTCGCGATCATCGGCATGATCATCGCGGCCGGTCTCGCCTGGATCACGTTCGGGGCGACTCTGGCCGCCATTCCGCCGTTGAAGTCGCTGCAACAGACGATGAGTCAGCTCTACGACAACTTCAAGGATCCGGTCTACACCGCGCTCGAGGTGCTGCATGAAGTAGCTGATGCCGTCAAATCGATCACCCCGGTCGCGGCGACCGCAGCCTTCGCTTCCGAGAAGGGGGTCGCGGTTCCGACTCGCCTGACCCTACCCGTCGAAGACGACAAGTTCGAGGCACTTTGCGGGAAGTCGGGAGAGCTCGCAGCCGGCCTCGCTTTCCTGCCGCTCGAACCTATCCCCGCGCTCGGAGAGCTCAAAGGGCCTCTCTCGAGCGCGTGCGGCGACATGACCGAGGCGCTCTCCGAGTGGTTCTGCGGCGACGGGTCCGGGGGGCCTCCCAGCTACTCGACCAAGGTCAAGAAGAGCTACCCGTTCACGACCGACGACGAGGAGTGCAAAAAGAGCGGCCAATCGCAGGATACGAGCCAGAGCTCCTCGGAAGACATCTGCAGCCGCAGCACCGAGCATCAACAGGCGGCGAAACCGGACGAGAGTACCGGTCGCTGCAGAGACGGCGAAGACTGCTCCGCCACCGGCCCCTACGAGACCCGCGTCGCGCTGGCTCGCGATCAATGCGATCCGACGAGAAAACCGACTCCCTTCAAGTACTACTACCAGCAGCGGCACGCAGAGGTGGAGTACGAGTGGACCGGCGAAGTCTGGAAGCGACTCGAGCCTCGCTACGACCAACCGAGACGCGTGGAGTCCCGACGCCCCCCGTGCGGACCGCGACAAGTCTCGCCGAGCGTCGCCGAAGGTTACAATCGCGTCGTCCGAGACGGAACCGACGTGAGCGAGCTCCGGCCGGTCTGCAGCACCGAGCATCCTCCCGTGCTCGGGCCGCGGCAAACGCCACGAAAGGGTGACCGTTTCAAGGTCGAGTACGAGGATGTCACGCACATCTTGGGCTGCGTGACGGAGGTGAAGGAGACCATGAAGGTGTCCGACACGGAGTCGGGCGGTGATGGCGGCGACGAGAAGTCCCCCAAGAAGCTCGAAGCCGGCGTGCGCCTCGGCGAAGAGGACTTTCAGATCCGCTCGCTCGTCCGCGACGATCTCGACAAGCTCCGGTCACGCAGGCTCGTGCGGCTCGCGCTCTGGGAGCGCCCCGATCCCGAAGATCCGTTATCGGCGCTGCGTCGGTTCGCAAACGTGGGGTTCGCGCAGGCAGAGTACTTCTACGATGGCGACGAAGATCGCGAAGCCTGGATGTGGAACATGAAATGGCGCGCCCGCCTGGTGCGATTCCGTCTGCCGGTCGACAGCGGCACGCTGAGTGGCTTGCAGGGGGCGTGCGGCTCCGACTGCGGCGTCCTCTCTACCCTGACCGACCTCGACAGCGTGATCGCGCACTGAGAACCCCATGATCAACGCAAGAACTTCACTGCGCAAGCGTAGGACCTCGAGGGGAGCCGCCATGGTCGAAGCCGTCATCGCGCTGCCGCTCTTCATCGTCGTGTTCGTCAGCGTGCTCTACGTTCGCGACCTCGTGCTGGTCCATCAGAGGGCCAAGGCGGAGGCTCGAAGCTGCGCCTGGCTCTACTCCGCCAAGAGCTGCGCCGAGATCCCACCGGGGTGCGCGGGTGTCGTCGGTGCACCTTCGGACGCGGTCACGAGCGAAGAAGAAACCCTGGTGAGCGGAGTCACCGAAGGGCTCGCCGACGTACCGGATCCCGTAGGCAGCGCGGTGGGCGCGCTGGTGGAGCCCGCGATTCGTGCCGCATTCGGGCGCTCCGTGACCGCGACGGCCCGCCATGACATTCCCCGCCCCGGCCTCTTCGGCGGCGGGAAAAAGGAGGTCTCCGCAAGCTACGGGCTCGCGTGCAACCTCGCACACACCACCCCAGCACAGGTCGCGGCAGATGCGTGGGATCTCTTCGGTTTCTAGGGCCTGGCTCGCTCGCGCACCGAAGGTCGCGCGCGCCTTCTTTTGCGGAGCTGCCTTGCTCTCGGTGGCAGGGTTTGGCTCGCTTCGAGTGGCCAAGGCCGAGGTCGGCGAGCGGCTGCTCGGATTCGGCGCCGAGCTCGCGCAATTGACGTCGGCGCGCGTGCACAGTTCGCCGCGGCGGCTCTCGGTCAACGGGCTCGAGCTCGGCTTGCTCACGCTGAGCACGCGCGAGAGCGTTCACGCGACACTCGACCGCTTCCAGGCTCGCTGTCGTGAACATGGCGGGTTCGATGTACCGGAGCCGTTGAAAAGTGACCTCGCTTCCCCGCTCGACGGCACGATTCGCGAGGAGAGCGAGCACGAAGGGATCGTCGCGTGCATCGACACGGGGCGTCCCCTCACCTTGGACGAGTTTTCCGAGCGGCTCCGCGCCTTTGGCGAACGAGGTGACCTCGCGGCCCTGGGAGAGCTTCGATACGCGTTCGCGCGCCGTGAAGGCTCACGGACGACGGTGGTTGCGCTGTGGACCGATGGCAGAGCTAAGCTCTTCGGTCTCTTCCCGAAGACGGGTGACGCGCCCGGCCTCGATCCGAGGGGAATCCCTCGTCCGCCTGGTTCTCGGCGCCTGCTCTCGGGCCGAGAGCACGGAATGCCCTATTCGCTGACGCTCTACCGAGTCGAGAACCAGACTCCGGATGGCCTCCGTCAGTGGTACGAACACGCGCTCGCCAGCGCAGGGTGGGAAGTCAGCCTGGCGACGGCGAACGGTGCCTTGACCGGTCGTCGAGGCGAACGGACGTTGTCGATTCACGTGAGCCGCGACAAGGGCGGTCAAACCGTCGTGACCGTCGCCGAGCTCTCGTAGGCTCCGGGGGCTCCGCCCCGGTGCTGCACTTTTTCTACGAACCGGAGGCAACGATCGAGCGCGTTTGGCCGAGGCGAGATTGACCATGAAGAAACTCGGTCTCCTCGCTTC
>JAEZYO010001062.1 GCA_023419055.1 Pseudomonadota bacterium
CCGTCCTTGCCCTGAGTGAACACCAGGTTGAGGCCCTCGAGTCCGACGATCGATGCGTCGCCGTCCTTGCCGTCCGTGTTGAAGGCGTCGAGCGGCGTCGCCTCGGGCCAGTCGGCGTCCTTGCTCGCGCGGGTGGACGCGTAGATGTCGTAGTCGCCGCCGGGCACCTCACGTAGGGCGAGAGTCAGCGTGAGCTCGTCGCTGCTGATGCCGCTCACCAGGTCGTCCTTGTCGGTGCTGAGCCCGGGAACCTTCACGGGGTCGCTCCAGGTCGCCGCGTCGTCCGCGCGCGTCGCGACGTAGACGTCGAGGGTGTCACCGTCTCGGTCACTGCTGAACCAGATCGTGAGCCCGTCCGGGGCGATCGCGATGCCGGTCTCTCGGTCCTCCGAATTGAGCTCGGTGACCGCGCGGCCCTGCCCCCAGTCCTCGCCCGGGCTCTCTCGGGTCACGACCCAGATGTCCTCGCTCGCCGACTCCTCCTCGGGGAAATCGGCGTTGAAGAAGAGCTGCTTCAGGTCTCGAGTGACGGAGGGGTCGTCGTACTTGGTGATGCTGGGCGCGTTCGGTACCGGGTCGCCGAGCTCACCAGGCGCGCTGAAGGGGCCGGCTCCCTGACCACCTTCGCCGCTGCTCGAACCGCCAGCGCCGCTCGATCCGCCGCCCGTGCCCGCGCTGCCTCCCTCACCCGCGCTCCCGGAAGAGCCTGCGCTGCTGGGCCAGCCGTCCCCGAGCCGCACCGCTTGCTCTTCGGAGCAAGCGATGAAGAGCAGCGCGACGAACGCACCCGCTACGATTCGAGCGGACGATCGGGTGAGCTGACGCGGCGCCCTTTCAGGGAGCGTCGCCCAGCAGGGCGCGCACCCGCTTCTCGTGCGGGGTCCGCGGGTGCTCACGGAGGAAACGCTGTCCGATTTCACGAGCTGCTGCAAGGTTACCCGCCTTGGCGAGCGCCTCGATCTGAAGCAGGGTCGCTTCTTGACGGAGGACGCCCCGCGGGAACTCCTTGCGGTACTTCCCGAGCGCGCTCAGCGCGGCGCTCGACTGTCCGCGAGCGACGAGCGTGCGAACCTCGTCGACCGCGGCGATTTCACGTGAGATCGACGCCGAGTCAGCGGGAGCGGGCGTTTGCCGCGCAGCAACGCCGACCTTCGGAGCTTGCGTGACGGCGACGGTCTCGGCGGGCGCGGGCTCGGTGCCAGCCGCCGTGGGCTCGCTGTCCGATGAAGTCACCGCTGCCTGCGGTGCGGGAGCTTCGATCGCCGGGGCCACTCGCGGCGGCGCAGCGTCGGCGACCGGCGCCGGCGCCGGCTTGCCGAGCATCACGACCAACGCCGCAGCGCCCACCGAAACACCGCCGGCGAGCACGATGAGCCACTTCACCCCGAGCTTGCCTCCGAGCGAGGCACCCGTCCCTGCTTTGCCCACCGCCTTGGTCGCCGCAGAAGCCGTGGAGGTCGCGGCCCAGGCGCTCGCGCCGAGGCCGAGCGCGGCGGCCAGCCGTTGCTTACCCTCGAGGCCGGGTTCTTCGACGAGCCCCGCGCGCAAGAGCCTGAGCTCTTCGCTGGTGGCTCCGTGATCGAGCAGTCTTTCCGGGTCCTTCATCGGCTGACTCCGCGCGCTTGTTGGTGGCGCTCCACGATCTCACGAAACTTTTCTCGACCTCGGCGCAAGCGGGACGCGACGGTGCCGAGCGGCACGCCGACGATCTGCGCGATTTCAGGGGACGTGAGCCCCTCGAGCTCGAAGAGAATGAACACGGTGCGTAGCTCGAGAGGGATCTCGTCGAGGGCGCGATCGAGCAGCTCGCGCGCTCGCTTTTGTTCCGCGAGCTCGTCGGGTCCCGGAAGGGGAGACGCGCTCAGGTCGCTCTCGTCGCTCGCCGGCTCTCGAGCGTGCCGGCGACGCACCGACTGCGCGATGCGGAGCGCCGTCCCGAACACGAACGCTCTCTCGCTGTTCTCCCTGATGTCGTCGAGGCGTTCGGCGGCGATCAAGAAGACTTGCTGGCAGGCGTCGTCGACGGAGTCCGTCGAGACACCGAGCCGTCGGAGCAGCCGCCAGATGAGGCGGTAGTCCTGCTGGATCATCCGCTCGAGCCGTTGCTCTCGGCTGCAGCTCGGCGCGTCGATTGCAGGGGCTGCCATCGAAAGATCCAATGTCACAGCAGGTTAATGCGGGAGAGGGCGGCGTCGATCACCCGGAGCGCCCTTCGACGGCTCTTTCCTCAGATGAGTGGGATAGCGCGCGATAAGGTTGCAGTGTGCCTACAGAGGGTGCGGGAGAGCCCGGGCGAGCGCTACAGCCTCACCCCGAGCCCGAGCTCTAGACGTCCGATCAGCGCCGGGGTCTCGTGCACCTCGAGCGGGCCGAGCACGTAACGATCGCGAAGCAGCGGAAAATCGAGCTCGCCGCCCGCGTGAACGAAGAGCGGCGGGAGAAAAGAGAGCTCGCCGATGAGCTTCGGACCGAGCGCGAGCCAGTCACGGCTACTGGATGCTTTGTTCAGCGTTCGCGTGCCGCTCCCGGCGACCTTGCCGTACTCGACGTTCGCGCACGGAGCGAGCCACAGCATCGAGAGCTCGAAGACGTGCGGGCACAACGCGGCGTGCACCATCCAGGTGCTGAACGTCGCGTCTCCCTGATCGGTCACCGTCGTCTGATCGGGCGCATGGCGCGCTCCGAGACGAAGCATCGAGCCCGGGTCGGTGAGGACCGGGAAGACCACGCCGAGCGAGACGCTCCCCTCGGGCATCCACCTCGGTGTCACACCCGTGACCGCTCCGGCGGTGAAAAGGACGTCGAAGTGAGCGGCTCCCGGCTCACGGCTGGAACCGATTCCAGAGTCGCCGCCCTCGTCGTCCTCGA
The DNA here is from genome assembly GCA_023419055.1 of Pseudomonadota bacterium. Next base: position 2,869 of record JAEZYO010001062.1, read on the forward strand.
CGCTGCGACTGTTTCCGTCCGTGTCGTCGTCCTCGCCCTCTTCCGAGTCCTCGCCGCTGGTCTTCGCGGCGCTGCTCCGGCCGGCGGCGCTCGAACCCCGGCTCGTTCCACCCGCGCCGCCCGAGCCAGAAGGTCCGCTGGATCCTTCGGCCGTGTTGCCGCGCGGCTCCGTCGCCGGTTTGGCGGCGGTGGTCGGATCGAGCGTCAGGGCGACGATCAAGGCGAGGCCATCCACGGCTTCACGACAGCTTCCGGCCTGGATCTCGCGGACGGTCGGGTACGCTCCGCGGAGGTGCGTCGTCAGACGGCCTCGGGTGCGCTCCGGGCCCGGCGTGAGCTCGATCTCGAAGAGCTCGAACGGCGCGCCCCCTTCCGGATAGAGACCGTCCTTGCCGGTACGGGCGAGCACGCGCGACTCGAATTCGCCTCGAGTCGGACACTCGGGGGG
>JAEZYO010000835.1 GCA_023419055.1 Pseudomonadota bacterium
GACCGAGGCCACGCGGTGGACGAAGCCGCCCACGACGAGAAGCAGACCGGCATAGAGCAGCCACTTCAGGAGAGGACGAGGGCGATCTCGCGCTTGCATTCGATGCGCGTTATCAGGTTCCCGATAGTCGAGGGCGAGCCAACCGCGTAGCGACGTCGTGATTGATCTCGACACCGGGCCTGCGGAGGGCTCTGGAATCGGAACGCCGGTCCGGGCGTTCGACTATCGTGCAGCGCGGTGGCAGGAGGCTTTGGATGGCGCTTGCGGCCGGGAGCTTGGCTTGCGCGGGCAACCGCGATCGTTAGCCAGCTTTCCTACGAGCCCGCTGCGCGACCTTGTTCGCGAGAGCCTTGGCTCGTGCTCGATGCCGCACGGAGGGCTCCCCGACTTCAGCGGCGAGAGCAGGCAGGTATTCGTCCGTCTCCTTGAGAAGTCGACGCCGGCGAACCTCGGCGCGCACCGCGTCCTGAAGAAGCTCGGAAGCGGGCAGGCCCCCCTTCTTGACCAACCTGTAAAGGTCGTCGTGAAAGTAAACCTGCATCCGGGGCATGCGCCTATTCATACACCCTCGCCCTCGGCCAGTAACCCTTCGAGCCGAGCTCAGAACGTGAAGCGAACGGCGCCGCCTGCTCTATTCGTGCTCACGACCGGTGTGACGGAGACTGCACCCTTTTTGCGGACGAAGACTTCTTCCTGACCGAGGAAGGCGTAAGTGATGAGACCGAGGCCCGTGACGAGCGAGACTCCACCGGTCACCATGAAGAAGCCGCTGTAGTCCATCGGATCACCGCTCAATTCCCCGGTCGCACCGCCGATGAAGACGGCTCCGCCGAGCCCTGCAGCGATAGCGCCCCCGATCAACGGCCCCTGATAGTGCCGGGTGACGAGGCGAAAGCCCTCCGGCGGTGTCGTGCGTCCCGCCGCCGGGATCACGTCCGGGCGGCAGTCAGCATGCTGACAGTCAGCAGCATTGGCCGTCCGAGGTGTTGCAACGACGAGACCCGCCAAGCCCAAGTAAGTGATCCACCGAATCATCCAGGCACCCTTCCTTCGGCGGAAAGGTTAGCAGATGCGAGGTCGGATCACGCCCGCGTGCTCATGGCGGGCCACGCTGACGCTCAAAAACCTCGGGGATCCGAGCTACTTCGCGATGCGGACCGGAAGCGCGCCCGTGCCGAAGGCGCCGAAGACCTGGGCTGGTTTCGACGGAAGCGCGCTCGAAGCTCGGCGAGCCCGAGGAGCAGCAGGCGCTTGAGCGCGCTGATTTCGGAGCCGCTCCACGTCGGAACGTAGTGTTCACCCCGTGGAGTGATGGCCGGGAGGTTGCAGCCGAAGAAGAGCTTGTCGTAAACGCCGCGCGCGCGCGCGTCCGCCCAGGCGAAGAGATTGCCCGCGTGCGGGAGATCGCCGAGCAGGTTCCAGGCGTTGAGCAGCGTCGCGCAGTCGAGCGTAGCGGCGGAGGACGCGCACCACGCCTTGATCGCATCGAAGTCGTAGTGAGTCGGCGGTTCCGACGACAACACGTGCCCGGGAGGGCGACGAGCCCTACGGGCAGCCGACTCGGACGGAAACTCGAGAACCATGCCCTTGTCGTCGAGGACGACCTGATCCGATCCGTCCTCAGCGCTCTCCCAAAGAAAGATGCGTTGGACGCCGTCCAGACGGACTGAGCAGAGGTAGCGGACCGCCTCGGGCATCGCTGGTACGCCCGGACCGTACCAGGGTTCGGTGCCGAGATCTCGAGCGAACATCATCATTGCCGATACGCGTTCGGCGAGCAGCCGCTCGCTTCAAATCGGGATTACCCGCGGAGCCACTTTCCCTCTTTCAGCAGCGCCAGCGAGCCTCGGCAGAGATGGGTCGCTTTGCTCGCTCTGCCAGGAATTCGGCGGAAATCGGTGGCGTTTACCCAGTCGCCCCGAGTGAAACCGGTTCCTCGTCCCTTCCTGAAACAAGTGAACTGCAGAGGCTCGTCTCTCTCAGCGACGGTTCAGCCACCGATACATCGCCGGCCCGGTCGGCGCCTGCGCGCGGAAGCCGTGACGTGCGTAGAACTCCACGGTCGCTGGTGCGCCGGCTGAACCCGCTATGTCGGTCAAATAGAAGTGAAGCCCCGGTCACCCATGACTCGACCCATTCCGTCGACCACTCCGTCGATCTCCGCGCACACCGCGTAGAGCGATCCGTCGAGGGCCCTTGGCGCGTCGACGGTCCGGAGTATCACTCCAACAGCAGGGTTACCTCGACAGAGCGCCCCAAGGTCCGCGAAGGCACGCTCCTGATCGCCTCGACGATCTCGTCGAACATCGTTCGCTTTTCGCACGTCGCGTCGGCACGAGCCTGCTCCAGTGCCGCACGCGCCGCAGCGACATCGTCGGGACGTGGTTCACGAAGATCGTGTATGGCGCCTCTAGACCAAAGCCGCCGAAGAGGCAGTCATCGAACGCCTTCATCGTCGCACCAAAGTAGCCACCGGGCCCGTTCACGGCCTCACCGATCGCGCAATAGAAGCCCAAGAGGTCATCGATCAGCGCTCCGTCGAGCTCTACCGTGCGACCGGGGACCTTGGAGAACGCAAACCTCTCGGGTCCTTGGAAGACGCGATCGCGCGCGGCTCCAAGCCAAAGCTTGCGCCCCTCCGCGTCGAGGGAGCGCCACTGGTGCAGTTCGACTGGAGGAAACGCGAACGGAAGTCTCACGATGGCTCCTCTCGACGTCAGAAGCGCACCACGACGTCGGTCTCACAGCAATGGTGTCAAAAGCTCTACGACTTCGAGGCGCCGCGGCGGCGGCTCTCACCGGTGCCGACGAAGAGGTGCGGTTCTTCGGTCCCCGCGGGCACGCGAAGCACTCGAGCGGTCCCTCGTCGATGCTCGCAATAGGGCCAGCCACCGAGTTTTCGGATAGCGGAGACCAAGCGAAGTCAGCGATGGTCTCCCCCTAGCTCGAGCCCCAACCAAAATCGGCCGGCGCCGAGCAGCGCGTTCCCGCCCCTCTTGCGGCAGATAGGCCGAAACGGCGCGAAATTCGAGCTGCTTCGCGAAAGCTTTCGGTCTCGACTACGCTTGGCCGACCCGTGTTCCGATCCATCAGCGCGACCTTGTTGTTCTGGACGGTCATCGCTTCCTATGGCTGGGAGTGGCTGATCGGTCGCTTCATCGGCGCCGAGCGGCGCGCGCGTCGCATGGAGCGAGCTCACGTGCGCAACGCGAAGCGGCTAGCCGAGGGGTTCATGCGACTCCGCGGGGTGTTCATCAAGATGGGGCAGGTGCTGAGCGTGATCGGCACCTTCTTGCCGACGGCGTATTTGGAGGCGCTGGCGCGCCTGCAGGACAAGGTTCCGTCGCGGCCGTTTCATGAGATCGAGGGGAGGCTCAAGGAGGCGTTCGGTGAAGATCCGCTCGCGCGCTTCGCACGATTCGATCGTGAGCCGATCGCGGCGGCGTCGCTCGCGCAGGTGCACCGTGCACGCACCCTGGATGATCGCGACGTGGCGGTGAAGGTGCTGTATCCGAACATCGAGCGGATTATCCGCTCGGATCTCGCGGTGATGCGCTCACTCTTGCCGGTGATCCGGCGTTTGACGCCGGTTTCTCGCGTGGAACGCGTGCTCGACCAGCTGACGGCGATGCTCGCGCACGAGACGGACTACCGCAACGAACGCATGAATATCGAGAAGATGCGGGCGATGTTCGCGGGCAAAGAGAACGTCGTGGTGCCGGACGTGATCGACGAGTTGACGCGCGAGGGCGTGCTCACTTTGTCGTTCGAGGAAGGATCGAAGATCACGGACGTCGAGGCGCAGCGCGCGCGCGGCATCGACCCGGAGGCGGTGGCGCGGATCCTGGTCGAGTGCTACTTCGCCATGCTCTTCGACCACGGCGTGTTCCACGCGGACCCGCACCCTGGCAATTTCTTGGTGAGACAAGGCCCGACTTTGGTCATCCTCGATTACGGCGCGGTGGAGAGCGTCACCCCCGCGCTCCGCGAGGGGATGAAGGTGGTCGTGCTCGGCGTGCTCACCCGCAACGACGACGAGGTGCTGCGCGGGCTCGAGCTCATGGGGTTCGTGGCCGAGGACGGCGACCGTGAGCTCCTGAAGAAGGTCGGGCGCGAGTACCTGAAGGTGCTCGCCTCGGTCAAAATCGAGGATTTTTCGCGGCTGGATCGCGGCACCGTCGAGAAGCTCTCCGGGTACGAGCAGATCCGCGGCAAACTGCGCTCCGTGATGCGCAGCGTCGAGTACCCGGAGGGCTACTTCTACGTCGAGCGCACGCTCGCGTTGCTCTTCGGTCTGGTCGGTCAGCTCGCACCGCGCGCGGGTCTGCCCGGCCTGGTCATGCCCTACGCCTCCAAGGTCTTCATGCGGGCTCGTGCGGCCCCTCCTCCCTCCTCGTGATCGATCTCTTTCTACGCCTCAGCCCGAACCGTTTCGCCGTCGCAGCAGGAGCCGCGCTGTTTGCTTGCGGCGCGCCGCCTCCTGCTCAAGCGCCGTCCAAGGTCGCGAGCCTGGGTCGCTGCCGCTATGACGCGAAGCTCGTCTCCGAGTCTCCCGCCGAGCTCGAGGTCAGCGTCGAGTGCGAGGGGCACGGTCTGCACGGCCTCACGCTGGATAACGAGAACCTCGCCGGCTACGTGCACGACGTCCTCGACGTGTCGCGACCGACGCACCCCGCCCTCACGCCGAGCGGGCACAGCTGGCTGCTCGACAAGCCCGCCGACTCGCTGAAGGTCAGCTACAAGGTGGACCTCGAGGGCATGGCGCGGCAAACCGCCGACTTCGATCAGGCGCTCCGCGTGGGGGACTCGCTGGTCGCGCCGGCGTCGTCGTGGCTGCTCTATCCGGAGCCGCTGAAGGTCGGCGTGCCGGTGACGGTTCACGTGGAAGACTCGCCCGAGTTCGCGACTGGCCTGCGGCGCGGCGTCACTCCGAATACTTACGTGCTCGAGGCGCACGAGATCCCCGTGGCGACGTACACGGTGTTCGGTCATTTTCAGAAGCGCGAGGTCAGGGTTGGGCCAGGCGGCGCTTCGCTCACGCTCGCGGTGCTCGACGGAGCGCTCGACTCCGACATCAACACGCTCGAGCACTGGGTCTCGGACGCGGCGGCCGCGGTCTCGACGTTCTGGGCGCGCTTCCCCGACGATCAGGCGCTCGTCACTATTGTGCCGCAACGCGGCCGGAAGGGCGTGATTTACGGGAAGATCTTGCCCGAGAGCGCGCCCGGCGTGCTGATCGAAATGGGCGAGCACACGAACCGCGAGCAGCTCTACGAGGACTGGATCCTCGTGCACGAGCTCTTTCACATCGGCTCCCCTTCCTTCTATCAGGAAGGGAAGTGGCTCGACGAGGGGCTCGCCACCTACTTCGAGCCGATCATCCGCGCGCGCGCCGGGTGGATCGACGAGCAAGCGGTGTGGGACGAGTTCATGCGCTCGATGCCGCAGGGTCTCCCCGCGGTGGGGCGCATCGGCCTCGAGAACGGCGAGAGCTACCGCGACATCTATTGGGGTGGAGCCATCTATTGCCTGCTCGCCGATCTCGAGATCCGCGAGAAGACGGGCGGTCGCTTCGGGCTCGAGCAGGGATTGCGCGCGGTGCTCCAGGCCGGCGGCAACTCTTCGGAGGTGTGGAGCCTGGCGCAGACCCTGAAGGTGGCCGACACGGCCGTCGGAACGCCCGTGCTGCTCAACCTGGCGAACGCGCACGCTTACGCCGCGACGCCGGTGAACCTCGACGCGCTCTGGGAGCGGCTCGGGGTGGTGCGCACGGAGAGCGGCGCGACGCTCGACGACAAGGCGCCGCTCGCCCTGCTGCGGCGATCCATCGTTCAGGGCGCCGATCTGACCTCGGTCGCCAAACGTTAGCTGATTCGGCGGGCTTTCGCGCGGACTCGAGGTAGGCTCCGCGCCGCACATGAGCATCGTCGCGGCGCACGGCATCCAGAAAGCGTACGGACCAGACGTCGTCCTGCGCTCGGCGGACGTCATCATCGACCCCGGTCAACGCGTGGGCATGGTCGGCAAGAACGGCGCCGGCAAGAGCACGCTCGCCCGCATCATCGCCGGGACGGAGAGCCCGGACGCGGGCCAGGTCGCTCGCCGCCGCGGCGCGCTCATTCTCCACCTGGATCAGGTACCGCGCTTCGAGGGTGACCCGACCGCGCGTGAGGGCGCGGCGCAGGGCCTCTCGGCGTGGAACGCAGCCATGGCGGCGCACGAGGCGCTGAGCGCGCGACTCGCCGAGGGCGGCGCGGATCTCGAGCGCCTGCTCGAGGAGCAGGCGCGCGTGTCCGAAGACATCGAGCGACTCGGCGGCTTCGACCAGGCGCACCGCGTCGCCTCCATGCTGGGCCATCTCGGGATCAAAGACATCGACCGCCGGCTCTCCACGTTGAGCGGCGGCGAGCAGCGCCGCGTGGCGCTCGCGCGGGCGCTCATCGCGCGCGCCGATCTCACCATCCTGGACGAGCCCACGAACCACCTCGACGCCGAGACGGTGGAGTGGCTCGAGCAGTACCTGATCGACGAGCACGCGGGCGCGGTGCTGCTCATCACCCACGATCGTTATCTGCTCGATCGAGTCGCGGAGCGCACGCTCGAGGTCGCCGACGGCGAGGTGTTCTCCTACGACGGCGGCTACGAGCTCTACCTGGAGCAGAAGGCGGAGCGGCTCGCTCACGCGGCGCGCACCGAGCAGAACCGGCAAAACTTCGTGCGCCGGGAGCTCGAGTGGCTGCGCCGGCAGCCCAAAGCGCGCACCACCAAGCAAAAAGCGCGCATCGAGCGCGCCGAAGCGGCGATCGCCGTGACGGCGCCGAAGGCCGAGAAGACGCACAGCTTCGAGCTCGACGTCGCGCGCAGCGGCAAGACCATCCTCGAGACTCGCGCGCTCGAGGTGGAGATCAACGGCCGCACGCTGATCAAGAACCTGGAGATGTTCCTGACGGAGGGCGATCGCATCGGCGTCGTGGGACCGAACGGGATCGGCAAGACCACGCTGCTGAAGACGCTGCTCGGCGAGCGCGAGCCGAGCGGTGGCAAGGTCGTGCTCGGTCAGAACACCAAGGTCGCCTACTTCGACCAGCAGCGCAGCGGGCTCGAGAACGAAAAATCGATCTTCGAGAACATCGGCACCGATCAGTCACGCATCCAGATCGGCGGCGAGGTGATGGAGCCGCGCACGTACCTCGAGCGCTTCGGCTTCGACAGCCACAAGCAGCGCCAGCCGGTAGGCTCGCTCTCCGGCGGTGAGCGCGCGCGCGTGGCGCTCGCGAAGATGCTGCGCCAGGCCGCGAACCTGGTCGTGATGGACGAGCCCACCAACGATCTCGACGTTTCCACCCTGGGCGCGCTCGAGACCATGCTGGTCGAGCTCGGCGCGACGGCGCTCGTGGTGACGCACGACCGCTGGTTCCTGGATCGCGTCGCCACCGCCATCCTGGCGTTCGAGGGTGACGGCCGCGTCGCGCTCTACCCCGGCAACTACGAGAGCTTCCGCCGCCTTTCCGCCGAGGCTCGCGCCCAGCGCGCGGCTCAACCTTCCACTCCGGCGGAGAAGCAGCGCACCGAGTCCGCTCCCCCGAAGCCCGGCGCGAAGAAGAAGGCTGCGCTGAGTCGCGCCGAAGAGAAGGAGCTCGCAGGCGCGCCCGACGTCATCGAGCGCGCCGAGCAGCAGGTGAGCGCGCTCGAGCAAAAGCTCGCCGATCCGAGCACCTACTCCGCGAGCGGCGCCGACGTGCCGCGCCTGGTCGCCGAGCTCGACGCCGCCAAGGCCGAGGTCGCGCGCCTCATGGCGCGCTGGGAAGAGCTCGAAGCGAAGAAGCTCGGCTGAGCGGCGATCTCGGCGAGGGCGGCGTGTGCTGCAAACAGAGTGGGGCGGCGTCCTAAGAGCCGGTCCTAGAACCTCGGACCGAGCTGGCCCAAGAAACGCGAGCAGACCAAGGCGCGACGACGACGCGTGCTGAAGCACGCTGAGGAGGAGCAACGCAGGAATGCGACGCGGATCTGTAGGCCAGCGACGTGAGAGGTTCTAGGACCGGCTCTAAGCTAGCTGCGTGCCCTCGGCGCTCCGACAAGCGCCGCAAGCAGCGTGCTTGCGACGGCAACTCCAAGGATCACGAAACGGCCGCGATGCATTTGGACTAGAGCGCCGATGGCGAGGCAAAGTCCGATGGCAGTGGGCAGTGAGAAGAGCACGACGACTCTCCGACTATTCGTGTTCGCGCCGGCAAAGGCGAGCAGCACGGCTGCAGGCCCGAGAAAGATGAGCCCGAGTCCCCACCCTGAGTAAACCAGGCCGACAGCGCTGAGGAGCAACGCCACGAGCACGCGTACAACGCGGCCAGAGTGCCCGATCTCGTGGAGGTACCCTCGAGCGGTCACATCGCTCGCTTCAGATGGATCTTCACCATCGGGGCGCATGGCTGTGCGTCGACTTTGTCAGACCGGATCGCGCCCGCAAGCTCGACGTTCGCTTTGGAGCCCAGCAACGTCGTCCCCCGTCGATCGGGAGCAGCCGTAAGCTTGCGAAGGTATGTGGCCCTCGCTGGAGGCAGCCGGGTGCTTCGGAGCGAAGCTTCGTCAGAGTGGAAGGATGCTGATGCGAGCGAACGGGGCAGCCAGTCGGCGAAGGCCTTTCGGGTCGCCGGTCGCGATGACGGCGCTGTCGAACTGCAGGGCCGTGGCGACGACGAAGCCATCGAGGGCGTGACCAGAGGACGACTTGCAGCGGGCCAGGAGGTGTCCTGCCTGTTGGGCAGGGCACGCCTCTGACGTCGGCAATGATCGCGACCGCGTGATGAGTCGGCGAACTCGCGCTACGGTGCCGATCAAGCGCAAGCACTGATTCGCGCTGGGCCCTCGCGTGAGGCGCCTCGCGGCACGCGGTCGACTGCGCAACGCTCTCGGTGAAAATTTGCTCGCCGCGCGTGCCCGAGAAAGACATTGCAAAAGGTGCCCCCGGTGGGCAGTATCCCGCGCAACCGAGAGCGCCGATGGCAAGGATTCATCCGCTTCCAGAGGGTGCGTGGAGTAGCGAACTCCTCGAAATTTTCTCGCGGCTGCCTGCAGGCGTGAGAGAGCAAGGCGCGCCGCCGCGCATCCTCACGACACTGGCACGGAACGCGGAGCTCTTCCGCACGTGGATCCCCTTCGGGATGAAGCTCCTCGTCCAGAGCGGGCTCCCGCCGAGAGATCGGGAGCTCGCCACCCTGCGCGTAGCTTGGAACTGCCGAGCGGAATACGTCTGGGGCAACCACGCGGTGATCGCCCGCGAGCTCGGCTTCACCGAGGCGGAGCTCGCCGCGATCCCGGCTTTCGGGAAGAACGCCGAACACCCGTGGTCGGCCGCGGATCGCTCGATCCTTCGGGCCTGCGATGAGCTGCACACCGACAAGCGACTGAGCGCCGGTACGTGGGCGGAGCTGGCAGAGCGCTACGACGAAGAGCAATTGATCGAGTTCCCGATGCTCGTCGGTCAATATGCGATGATCGCGATGACGCTCAACTCGCTCGGCCTCGAGCCCGAGCAGGGCACGCCTGGGCTCCCTGCGGAACCCGTATAGAAAGAGGGGACGCCGTGGGGGCGCCTTCTCGACGGACTCTCGTGCTGAGGTTTGCGCCCCTGTAGGTGAAGCAAGCGCGGCCTCTCACCCTACTGGCTTGTGTCACGCGTTGCTGAGGTGCCTCCGGCAGAATCGAGAGGCAGGCGCGGACGTCACCCCGAGCCGGAGTGAGCGACAGGGCGGCGATGGCGTGGCGCGTCGCGCAGCGAGTGGAGTCGAGGTGTTGAGCCGCGTCCGCTGGCCGGCAGGAGGAGGCGCCCGCCAATCGTCGCCCGGACAGCGAGCGCTACGAAGCGCTGCGCTGCGCGAAGAGTGAAGGCGAAGTCAGCGATGGTTTTCCGCGCGTGAAAGCCCCACAAAAAAAAGCGTCGGTCGCTTCGGACGATTCGATCAGGCTCCTACGAAGAGCTGTCGTGATGCGATCGGGAGGTGTCCTTCTTCGTCAGCAAAGTGTCATTTCGAGGCGCCGACACTCAAGGACTCGATTCCTTGGACGTCCAACTACGCCATGGGTAATCGTGCACGCATTTTGCGACGTTTCGGCTATTTTGCCGTCGTCGGCAGCCTCTTCGCCTGTCAGGCAGAGTTCGACAAGCCGCTCACCGAAGAGAGGTTCCAGGGTAACGGAGGGATCGCGTCGACGAGCGGCGGCAGCCCCAGCACGGCTGGTAGCGCCGGCTCGAGCGCGGTAGCGGGCGGAACCGGCGGCAGCGCGGGCACCAGCGTTCAGGGCGGCTCCGGTGGCCGCGTTCAAGCTGGCTCGGGCGGCAGCGCGCAGGGTGGCACGACCGCGACCGCGACGGGTGGCACGAGCGGCACGAGCGGCACGAGCGGCAGCGCGAGCACGGCAGGAACCGGCGGCTCGAGCGCTGGCTCGGGCGGCACCTCGAGCACCGGTGAGAACCAGGGCGAGCCCGGCACGATCGGCATGTCCGATGGCACGCTCCACATCCTCCCCCTGGGTGATTCGATCACGCTCGGCGCGCAGGGCGGCTACCGCAACGACCTCTACAACGCGCTCACCGAGCAGGGTTACAAGGTCGACATGGTCGGGACCCAATACGACACCTCGACCGAGATCGACGACAAGGATCACGAGGGTCACCCGGGCTTCACCATCGCCAACATGCGCTCCGAGGTCGACGGCTACCTCTCGGCCATCACCACGCCCGATCTCGTGATCGTGATGCTGGGCACCAACGACGAGGCCTGGTGGACGACCAAGAAGCCCGACGAGACCAAGGACGAGATGGTCGAGCTCGTCGATCACCTGCGCGAGAAGCTCCCCGACGCGGTGCTGATCATTTCGACGATCCCGCCGCAGAGCTCGATGAACGTGGAGCCGGTCAACATGGATCGCGCGGAGATGACCAGGCAGTACAACGCGGCCATCAAGACGGCGCTCGCCGAGCACGAGGACGCCGGCAAGAAGGTGTTCGTGGCCGATCCGAACGCGATACTCACGCTGTCGGATCTGTACGACGGCATTCACCCGTCGCGTGAAGCGCACAAGCGCATCGCGGGCGTGTTCGAAGACGTGGTGAAGGGGCTGCTCCCCGAGCCCCCGCGCTGAAGCGCTCAAAACTTCGCAGCCGAAGAGCTCGAAGTTACGCTCGGCCTGGTTCACTCCACCTCAAGGAGTGAGCCAGGCCACGTACGGACCGCCCTGGTTGGTCACGATGCCGCTGCCGAAATCGATCGCGTTCGCGAAGGTGCCGGCCGTGACCACCCGGTCCGAGGGTAGGGCGGCTATCGAGAGCCCGTAGTCGCTGTCGAGGCCGCCTGCCCGCAAGCTCATGACGTGTTGGCCCGCGCTGTCGATCCGAGCGACGAAGACGTCGTCCGTGAAGCCGGGCTCGACCGAAAACAGCGGGCCGCCGCCGAAATCGAGGTCGCCCCGGAAGGACCCGGTGAAGACGATCGAGTCGTCCGAGAGCACCGTCACCGCGGACGCGACGTCGTTCGGCGTGCTGCCGTAGGTGCGGCCGAAGACCGGGACGCCGTCCGGGCCGACCTTCGCCAGCATGATCCCGCCCGCGCCCACGGGTTCCCCGAAGAGATCGGAAGCGCCCGAAGCGTCACCCACCAGGATGGCGTTGCCTGCGTGGTCGACCGCGAGCGCGCGTACGTCCGGGCCGTCGCCGTTCTGGCCGAGGTTCGTCACCCACGCGGGCACGAAGCCCGAGTCGAGCTTGAGCACGAAGCCCCCGCTGCCGATCTCGAGCGCCTCGTAGCCCTGCAGCGTCGGCATGGGCACGTCGATGCGCGTCTTGCCGCCGAGGAGGATGCCTCCCTCGGAGTCGATGGCCATCATTCGGAAGGGCACGACGTCGCTCGCGATCTGACTCGCGATCAGCGGCAAACCGTCCGCGCTGATGCGCAAGAAGAACAGGTCGGGGAGCGTGGACCCCCCGCTGCTGATGAGGACCTTCTCGCCGAACCAGAGGTCGCCCGTGAAGGAGCCGGTCACGACGAGGCTGCCGTCCGGTGCCAGCGCCACGGCGGTGATCGCCTGATCGGCGACGCCGCCGAAGGCATGCACCCAGAGCGGGCGCCCCCACCGGTCGAGCTTGAAGATGAAGGTGTCCTGCGAGGGCTTGCCGTGCTCGTCGGCGTAGTCGTCGGGATTCACGACGCCTGGGTTGACCACGCTCTGCAGGGTGATCCCGCCCAGCGTCATTTGCCCGCGGTAGCCGCCCGTCAGGTAGAGGTTGCCCTGATCGTCCGCGACGGCACCGCCGAACGTGACCGACGACCCTTCCCCCGAGTAGCCGTAGGCCGCGTACTCCTGATAACCCGCGGCAGTGAAGCGCAGCGCGAGCACCGCAGTGATGATCTCGCTCCCGCCGCTCGGTAGGCCGTCCCCCGAACCACCCGCCAGGATGACACCTTCGCCCTCGGCGAACACCCGGTGCGGGCCGAACGGCAGCGAGAGGATCTGGCCGCCCCGCGTGGGGTCGTAGTTGTAGCCCCCGACGACGCCCGTCTCGGGAACGGGAACGCCTGCTCCGAAGCCACCAGAGCCGTGGGACACGCTGCCACCCGCCCCGGTGGGAGTCTCCGGAAAGTCGTCGTTCGGCGGGTTCCAGTCGGTCTTCGTGATCTCGGTGCAACCCGAGAGTAAGAGCAGAGCGAGCAGTCCCGACTTCATTTCGATCCGGAAGGACAACCGAGAGCCTCGACCTCGAAGCGCCCGCAGAAGCATACTGCTCGGACCCCCGCAGTGTCGTCACTGCAGGCGCTGAACCCGCATTCCAGCCCCTCCTCGTTCTCGCAGGGTTCGCCGTCGACCGGCGCCTTCTCCGGGCAGCTTTCGGCGTTGTCCGAGACCCCCGGTTCGCCGGGACACACCTCACCGAGCGGTGACCATATCCCGAAGAGACAGGTCATCTCGTCGTAACAGCCTTCGCCCGCGTCGGACTCGTACAGGCAGCGCAGGCCTTCCAGATCGCACCGATTGGCCTTGGGCTTCTCCCCCGGACAGCCTGGACGGAGCCGGTGCACCCGCCCGGAATCGGTCTCGGGAATGCAGATCCGCGCGTCCGTGACGTCGGCGTCGCCCGCGTCCGCAAGAGCGGGAGCGTCGAGCTCGGCGTCGGAGCTGGCATCTTCTTCGGGCCCGGCGTCGCCGTCAGAGCCCGCGCCGCCCTCCGGACCGGGACCAACCTCGGGGGGCGGTGGCACGTCGCCATGGGAAGGCGGGTCGGAGTCGCCCGAACCCGAGCTCGATCCGCCGAGCGTGCTGCAGCCGAGCGCGAGCGCCCACGCCGACGCGACGACGCCCGCGAGCTCGAACATCAAGACCTGAACCCGACGACCCACGCCGGGATCCTACACCCGGCGCTACGCGACGGTCACTCTTCGCCTTCGTACTCGCAACGCGCGTCGCAGGTCTCGTGGACGATTACCCGCTCGAGCTCCGGCAGGTTCGGCTTGATGCGATCCCACAGCCAGCGCGCAAGGTTCTCGCTGGTCGGATTCTCGAGCCCAGGGACCTCGTTCAAGTAACGATGATCGACCGCGTCGTGGACGGGCGCCCACAGCTTGTCGATATCCCCATAATCGATGAACCAGCCGGTCTTGTCGTTGACGGCCCCGTAGAGGGCGAGCTCAATCTTGAAGCTGTGACCGTGGAGGCGCGCGCACTTGTGACCCTCCGGCACCTGCGGCAGGTGATGCGCGGCTTCGAACCGGAGCTCCTTGATGAGTCGAACTTTCACGGGCGGGACCATAGCACCGGCTGAGTGAAACTCCCGGGCAATCTCGACGCCGGAGCGAGAGCCGTGTACGCCATCGAGGTCGGGGCTTTTGAGATGAAAAATGCGGTGGTTTACCTGATTGGGTTCCCTGGCTCGGGGAAGCTCACGATCGCTCGGGCGCTCGCCGCTGCGCGGTCGTGCACGGTCGTCGACAATCACCGCGTCAACCAGGTGATCCTCGACCTCTTGGATCCGGATGGCCGCTCGTGCGTTCCCGCGGGGGTTTACCGCAACGTCGCGCGCGTCCGCTCCGTAGTGCTCGACACGGTCCGCGATTTCGCGAAGACCGAGCGCGGCTTCGTCTTCATGAACCACCTGCTCGAGGGCGCGGACGAGAGCCTCGCGACCTACTCCGAGGTGGCCGCGACCGCTCGCGCTCGGGGCGCGAAGTTCTTGCCCGTGCGCTTCGGCATCACGCCGCGGGAGCTCGCTCGCCGAGTCGTCTCGGCCGAACGGCGAGAGAGCTTGAAGGCGATCGATCCCGAAGCGGCAGAGGCGCTCGCTTCGACAGCTCGGGTGTTCGTGCCGCCGGATCCTCACCTCGATCTCGACGTGACGTGGTTGAGCCCCGAGCGTGCCGCGGCGCGCATCCTCGAGGAGCTCGAGAAGGCGTGAGCCGCTGGAGCTGGACGCAATTCACTTGCGCGTTCCTGCTCGCAGGATTCATCGCGTTTCTGAACATTTCATTTCCGCTCGATGGCCTCGCCCTGCATCTCGTGAATGTTCTGGTCCTTGCCGGCATGTGCGGCGCTCTCGCCGGGCGCTTCGGAGATGCGGCGTGGCACACGTTGGTTCGCATCTTCCGCTGGATGTAGGTGGGAACATCCCAGAGACCGGAGTGTCAGGGCCGAAGTGGGCCCAGCTTCTCGTTCAATTCTTCCGGCGCTGCTAGTAGCGGTCGCTTGCTCGTCACCGCCGGTCCCGCGTGCGGCGGAGCGAGCACCGAACGTGACGCCGACCGTCTCCACGAGAACGGCGCCGCCCCTGCCTCCGCCGGTGAGCACGCCGGAGCTCGTCGCAGGCGAACCCTGCGAGGCCGTCGAGCTCCCCGACGATCTTCCCGAACGAGGTCGTATCATCGAGCTCCTGGTGCAGACGGCCACGGAGCGCGACGCGGCCTGCGTGGTTCGAGCCATCGAGCAGAGTTATCCCAAGCTCGCCGTTCAATCTCCGCCGCCGTCGAGCCTGCCCGAGCTCCGCAAATGGTGGGAGTTCATCGGCTCTCGCGCCCAGCGCTACGAGTTCGGTCCCGACGAGCTCGTCGTTCTGCCCGAGCTCCCGAAACCGCTACGGGACCGGCGACGCGTTGCGTTCGAGCCCGTGCTGTGCGGGCCGGTAGATCCCGAGTCCTGCGACACCGAGAGCCGTGCTTTTCTCGCGGCTGCAGAGCAGCAGCTCGGGGCGCTGAGCGAGCTTCATCGCATCGAGCGAGCCCAGAAGGACGCCGCGAGCGACGAGGGAGAGCCGACAGTCGAGAAGTGCGCCGAGGAAGCGCGGACCGACGGCGGCTACGGCGCGTGGCACGCCTGCGTCAGGCGCCTGGTCCCGACACGTCTCGTCTTCCCACGTGAGGCCTTTCGAATGCCGGAACAAGGCGTTCTCAGGACGCACCTGGACGGGGACTCGTGCAGCGAAAGAGAAGCCTATTCGCTGAAATCAGGGATCGTATTGACCCGCATCCAGTGCTGGCCGCGCGCATCGAAGGAGCCTTTGATCCGCCATCGTGTTGAGCGGGTGGACACGAAAGCCGTGCAGCGAGCGGCGCTTTTCATCGCTATCTCGAAGGAACTGCAGAAGAGCCCCGCTTACGTCCGGAGCTTCGCCCTTCCGCTAGGTTTAGAGAAGGCCGAAACCTACGGGACTGCTTCGAGTCGAAGCTGGCGGAGTCACGCGATCAAGCTTCGATACGAACTGCACGGGGTTCTCGCGGAGGTGCAGAGCGATTGGCTCTACGTGCACCACGAGAGCGACACGCCGAGGCGCTTCATCGTCCAGCTGCTACTCGGCTTGAGGAACGCGAGCTCGCCCTCCTGTGCGACTCCTGGCGACAAAGCCGAGCTCACCGAGCTCTTCGGGCACCTGGCGCAACGGGAAGAAGACCCGGAGCGAACGCTCGCGAGTCTCGCTTGTCCGCCGTGAACGTTACTGCCCGAACTCGAGGCGCCAGCGGATGTCGGCGCCGAGGTTACCGACCGATGAGCTCGAGATGTCGTTCACGTTGTCGTACGAGCCCTCGACGCTCACCCGATTGCTGAGCTGCCACTCGACGTTGGAGCGCACCTCGCGCGACTCCGAGAGGCCCGTGGTGACGTTGGCTCGCACGCGATCGGCCAGGCGCTTGCCGATCGTGACCGTGGGCTCGGTGCGGCCAGTGCGCGAGGAATAGGCGCTGCCGAAGCGGAACTCGTCGATGAGCGGGACCGCGCTCGTGACGGCGCGATCCGCGCCGCTCAGCGTGCCGAGCGCTTCGAGCGCCACGCTCTCGCCGACCGCAGCGCTCTGCGCCTGATCGAGCTCGGCGCGGGTGAGGCCGACCGTGAGGAGGAGGAAGATGTCGTCCTGGGCGAGCGCGGGGTCGCTCGTGAGGTCGATCTTGAGGTTGTCCGCGTCGCCGTGCGCGTGCAGGCGGATGTTCCAGCGCCCGGAGTCGACGCTCGTGGTGCTGCCCGAGCTCGCGCCCGAAGCGGAAGCGGAGCCGCCGGAGGGGCCCTGTCCGCCCGGTCCACCGGCGCGGGACTCGGAGTTGTCCGCGTAGCGGCGGTACTCCGTGACGGCGGTCACGTCGACCTGGGGGGCGATGCGCGTCGCGTCGTCGAAGCGCACGTTGCCTTCGACGATCTCGAACTCGCTGCGGCGAAGGAAGATGCGACCGCCGCGCGGCAGCTCGACGGTTCCGCGCATGCCGAAGCGACCGTTCGTGCCGACGAGCTCGAGCCCCTCGTCGCCGAGCTTGAGCTCGGCCTCGATCAGGTTGTTCTGCAGCTTGAGCGGACGCGCAGCGTGCAGGGTGACGTCGAAAGCCACCATGTCGTCGTCCGGGTCGTACGAGTCGACCGCGGTGCGCCGGCCGCGCTGCGCGAGCGAGCCGATGTCGGCGGTCATGGTCACGGCGCGCCGGTACTCGAACGACTTCAGGTGCACGTCGCCCGTGATGCGCGGCAGCTTCTCCGGAGAGCCGGGGTCGAAGTTCGTGACGAGGTCCGCGTCGGCCACCGCTCGGATGCCGTCACCCATGGGGAGCGCGAGGTCGCGAGCGCCGAGCTTGAGGCGGGCGGCGCCCACCTCGAAACCACGCAGCGGCGCGCCCCCGCTGAGGGTCAACGCGCCGCTACCGAGCTTGGCGGAGCCGCGACGGATCGTAAGCTCCCCGTTCTCGATGGCGACGGCGACGTCGATGTCGCTGAGCGGCGCGTGCAGGCCCCGCACCGTCACCTC
This sequence comes from Pseudomonadota bacterium, assembly GCA_023419055.1. The sequence goes on from JAEZYO010000835.1 coordinate 17,261, forward strand.
CCCGCGCGTGAGCTCGAAGCCGCCGGCCGCGCGCGGGCTCACGAGCGGCCCCTCCAGGCGCAAGCTGCCGCCGAGCGTGCCGGTCGCGCGCTCGATGCGCGGCACCACGCCGACCAGGCTGGCGAGCGCGACGGGGCGGAGCGCGAGCGTCCCGTCGAGATCCGGCGAGCCGTCCAGGTGATGGACCGACCCCGAGAAGTCGAAGCCCACGCGCTGTCCGCGCGGCGTCACGACATCGAGCCCCAGCCCTCCGATCCAGAGCTTGCGATCCGCCACTTCAATCGGCTGACTCGATGGCAAGAGCTCCACGGTGTATCCGGCGCGCGAGAGCCGGAGCTGGTCGAGCTTGACCTTCACCTCCGAGCTCGAGGGTCGCGCCATCGGGAGCTCCTCGATCTCGATCTTGCCGGTCGCGCGCCCCTCGACCCGCGACTCGGACAGCGCGACGGTGCTCGAGAGCTCGCCGAGCGCTCCCACGTCGACCGAGTCGAGCAAGACCGTGCCGCGCACGAGCTTGTTCTTCTGGCGCGTGATGCTCAGGTTCTGGAGCTCGACTTGCCCGCCGAACAGCTTGCCGTTCACGACGAACAGGCCCGAAGAGCGATCGGCGGTGTACTCGCTCTTGTCGAACGGCGGAGTGACCGGGCCGCCGCACTTCGTCGTGCGGAGGACGGGCCGATTCACCGCGACCGGATCGAGCTCCACCCGGAACTCGGAGGCCGGCAGCGTGGCTCGCCCGAGGTGCACCGGCGAGAGGCGCGCCTTGGCGTCGACCTTGAGCAGATCGAGGGTGCCGCTGATTTCGGCCTCGGCGGACGCGCGCGCGTCGGCGCCGCGCAGGAGCACGGGCACCGCGTCGATCTTGTTGATGGGCACCGACGTCGCGACGAGGTGTCCGGCGATCTTCGCGCCGCGCTTCACGTCGATCGAGCCGATGAGGAGCCCAGAGCCCTTGCGCAGCGTGAGGCTCGGCACCTCGAGCTCCATGCCGTGGTACGTCGCCTCGCGATCGAACCAGCGGAAGTCGAACTCCGCCTCTCCGCCGTCGTAGCGCTCCTCGAAGAGCTCGGCGTAGTGAAACGTGACCTTGCCCTGAGTCTCGAGCAGGCCGCCGCCGCAGGTGTCTTCCTTGCCGCCGAACACGTAGCGCACGCGCGCGTCGAGCGCGGTCTCGCCCTTGATGTCGTCCCAGCGCGGATCCTGGTCGAAGTGCCACATCGCGAAGAAGTCGCGAATGTCGAACGCGGCGGAGGTCGCCTCGGCGTCGACCCGGATGCTCGCGTCCGTGTCGAAATCGAGCTTCGCCGTCGGCACCTTGTAGGCGCTCCGGCCCTTCTGGGCGACCACGTCGGTGAGCTCGAGCCAGAGCGGCTTGAAGCGCACCTTGGCGCTCTGGATGTCGCCGAAAGGGAAGCCGCCGAACTCGAAGCCCGCGACCTTCAGGTTACCGGTGAGCGTCGGGTCGCCACCCGCGCCGACCATCTCGACGTCGACGTCGGCCTTGCCCGACATCGGGATGTCGACGAGCGGGCTCACGTCGGCCAGATCGAGCTTGCCGCCCTTCGGCACGCTGAGCTTGATGGTGTTGTCGAAGCCGATCGACACCATCGCGACGTACAGGCTGCTCTTCCCGAAGTCGGTGCGCGTGTCGTAGATCTGGAACGCGTCGGGCCGCACGCCGAGGCGCCCGCGCACCATCGCGTGCTTCACGCCGATCATGTGCTTGCGACCGCGCTCGTGGTACGCGCGATCGAAGACCTCGAAATCCTTGGTGTCGGCGGTGATCTCCGCGTCGATCTTGAGCGGCGAGAACGTGCCGGAGATCTTCTTGACCAGCGTCTTGTCGAGATCCCACCAGATGATGGTGTCCGGGGTGACGCCCAGATCGCGCATCAGCGCGGAGAACTGCATGCCCTTGCCGTCGACGAGCTCCACGGAGAGCGTCCCGCCCGGCGCGAACGGCTCGATGCGCGCGTTCTTGAGGCGCACGTCACCGTCCGCGAACAGCATGCGGTAGTTGGGCACGAGGATGACGTCGTCCTCGAGCTTGAGGTCGACCTCGAGCTCCCGCGCGAGCTTGTAGCGCTCGAACTCGATCCCCCCGCCCGTCACGCGGCCGTCGAACTCGGGGAGGCGGCTCTTGCCGTCGAAGCGCACGTCGCCGGAGAGCGCGGCCCAGCCGCGCAGCGGCAGGCTCTTGACGAAGCGATTGGTGAGGTCGATGGGCGCGCGCGCCAGGAAGTGCCCGTAGACCGAGGGAGGCCCGTCCTTGCGGAGCCCGACCCGCAGCTGCGAGACGCGCACGGCGAGCTGGCGCGTGTTCGCCTCGACGTTCTCGCAGCTCGGCGCGTCACCGCGCGCGACGTCGCCGTCCGCCACGCCGAGGAGCGAGAAGCGGCGCACCAAGATCTGCTGCTTGTCCGCGTGGACGCGCGCCTCGAGCCGGCAGATCACGTCGTCGTCGTAGACCTTCGTGCCGGTGGTCGCGATCTCCTTGGTGAGCTCGACGCGCTCGCGGCGGATGGTGCTCTTGCCGGAGTGGAGCGACAGCTCGAAGACGTCGTTCTCTTCCGCGAAGACATCGAGGTCGACGTAGCCCGTCTGCACGTGCGTCCCGTCGACGTCGACGTCGAAGCGCCCCTCCGTCACCGCCAGGGAGAAGAACGGAGTCTGCTTCGCGCCGGTGCTCTTCGCCGGCGGCTCCGGCAGCTTGTACTTGAGGTTCGTGATCTTGCCGTCCCGGATCACGAGCCGGACATGCGGCTTCTCGAGCGCGATCTCGCCCAGATCGAGCCTCCCGGCCAGGAGCGAGAACACGCGCGGGCTCGCGGAGACGGTCTCGGTGACCAGCGCGGGCGCCCCGCCGTCGCTCGAGGGGACTTTGAGGTTCGTGATGGCGAGACGCAGCGGGAGCAGGCGAACGCTCACCTGGTACTCGGCCGTCACGCCCAGCTGAGCCTCGAGCAGGCGACGGGTCTCCTTTTCCGCCCAGCGTTGAACAGGGGCCGAGCTGACGAGCAGCGCGGCTGCAATCGGGACCACCCCGACGAGTGCGAGCAGCGCGCAGAGGAGCTTGGCCAGGAACCTGCCCAAATCCCAGCGCGGCGGCGGCGGAACGCTCACCCGCGGCGGAACGCTCGCCCGAGGCGGCACGCTCGCCCTCGCGTCCACATTTTCAGGTGGCGCGTCGCGGAGATCGTCTCTCTCGAGCATGTTCGTCGCGGGACCGGTCCTAGCCTATCGCGCAAGAAGCCCCGGGGCCCGTTTTCGGCGCCAACCCTCGGGGTGAACCGGGAACGGACGTTCAGCAAAATTCATCGTCATCAGCCCTTTTCCCTTGCCTCCGAACGGCTACGGTCTAGAAGGACCGGCCCTTCGCAGCGCCCTCCGAGGCCCAATTCTGGAAGGGCCCGACGCCATGCCGCGACCGAACGCCAGCGAATCAGGCAACCCCGACCGAGCGATTGACGCGCTCGAGCGGGCGCTCGCCTGCGCAGAGCAAGGGGCACCCGACCGACCCGTGGTGCTCGTGGACCCCGCCGATCTGTCGGCGCTGGGACCCGACGACATCCGCAAGCGTCTCGACCGCGTCATGATGGGTGAGCGGCCGGACGAAGGGCTCGACTCGTTGCTCGTCACGGGGGTGCTCGACGCCCTCCTGCCCGAGGTCAAGGCGATGGTCGGCTTCGGCGACGGGGAGTGGCGACACAAGGACGTGTGGAAGCACACCAAGCAAGTCGTGACGCAGAGCGTGCCGCGCATCGAGGTGCGCTACGGCGCGCTCTTCCACGACATCGGCAAGGTGAAGACCCGCAGCATCTCGCCCGACGGTGAGGTGCACTTCTTCGGTCACGCCGAGGTCGGGGCGCGCATGTTCGACAAGCTCGAGCGACGCCAGCGCCTGTTCGCCGCGACCGAGAGCCTGCGCTCGTCGGTGCGCTTCCTCGTGCTGCACCACCTGCGAGCGAGCCAGTACGACGGGAAATGGACCGACAGCGCGGTCCGTCGCTTCGCGCGAGAGATCGGCCCGCACCTCGACGATCTGCTCTGCCTGTCGCGCGCGGACATCACCACCAAGCGCCCCGAGAAGAAGCGCCGTGGGATCTCGCTGATCGACGAGCTCGCCGGGCGCATCGGCGTTCTCGCGGAAGCGGACGCGCAGAAGCCGCCGCTCCCCACGGGGGTCGGGAACGAGATCATGACGACCTTCAAGCTGCCACCCTCGCGCCTGATCGGAGAGATCAAGCGCGCGCTGGAGGCGGCCGTCGAGGCGGGCGAAATCGAGCCGTACCTCGAGTCGAGCGCGTACGTCGAGTTCGTGGGGCAGCACAAGGCCCGCTTCGGCCTCGAGTAGCCGGGCCGCCTGCGGCGAGTCGTCGAATGCCCCGCTTGCGAGCGAGCTCTCGTTCGTTAGGTTGGGTTCGGAATGACAGCGGCTCGATATGACGAGAGCGAGTGGCCGCTGGTCATCGTGACGATGCCCGGCCCGGCCATGTCGCGCGACGAGTTCGACGCTCACCTGGCTCGCATCACGTCGTACTACTCTCGCGGCGCGTTCGCGCTCCTCGTCGATACGCGCAACGCCGCTCCGCTCGACGCGAACCAGCGGCGCATGATCGCCGACGAGATCGAGGCCAACCAGAAGCGCTACCCGAATGGGCTGCTCGCCTGCGCCGTCGTCATGACCTCGGCGGTACAGCGCGGCGTGATGCGGGCCATCTTGTGGCTGACGAGCCCGCGATTCGAGATGGAGCCGTTCAGCGACGTGACTGAGGCGACGACCTGGCTCAGATCCAAGATCGCTCGTGCCGGACGCGACAAGCGCACGGCCTGACGCCGCTCACTCCCACTCGGGGTCGAGTCCGGCCAGGTCGGCGAGCGACACCGGATGGTACGGCGGGCGCGGCGTGATCCCCTGCCCCGGATCGCCGCCTCGCTCCACGAGCAAGCGCGCACACGGAACCAGGCACCACTTGCCCTGGCACCAGCCCGTCCCGAAGCCGGTGTAGCGCTTCAGCGACTCGATGTCCCGGTGCCCCATCTCGATCGCCTTCTCGACGTCGTGAACCGTCACGTCTTCGCAGCGGCAAGCGAGCGTCTTCATCAGCTGCCCGGCGCGAGCTCGGCGCAGAAGCCCGCATGCTCACCCGTCGCCTTGCCGCGCGCGTACGTGACGTCGCACGGTACCGGCGTGGAGAGAGCCTTCGCCACGTCCACGGGCAGCGCGGAATCCCACTCCCGCGGCCCGTCGAAGCGCGCTCGGATGACGCCGCGCTCATCGATGAACCACGTCTCCGGGAACAGCTTGGTGCCGTACTTCTCGCGCACCACGTTCGCCTCGGAGTCGATCAGGACCTCGAACGGCGGCTTGCCGTCGCCTCCGAGCACGCTCTTCAGCGTCTCTCGCGCGTCCTCCGCGCTCTCGTCCGTCGTGATGGTCAAGAGGACGACGTCAGGGTGCGGCGCGAGCGCCTTGCCCAACGTGGCGAGCGACGGCATCTCCTCGAGGCAGGGCCTGCAGGTCTTGGTCCAGAAGTTCAGGATCACGACCTTGCCGCGGTAGTTCGAGAGCTTGACCTTCTTACCCTCGAGGTTGGGGAGCTCGAAGTCCGGGGCCAGGCGATTGCGCCCCGCATAGTCGGGCTTGAGCGCGCAGAGCGCCGAGCAGGCGCGGCGTGCCTCGCTGTCCTTGGCGGTCGACACGAAGCCGTACACGCCGAACGCCGCGAGCACGATGACCACGACTTGAGCGATCTGGGCGGCCTTCACGGTTCAAGCGGTCTAGCACGAAATCCGGGGAATATGGCCCGGGGTTGCCTCCCTTTCCGATTCGGGAAAGAACCGAGGCCCGATGGACCGCCTCGAACACCGTTTGCTCGGCCAGGTGGCGCGCGCGAGCGCCGATTTCGGCCTGCTCGAGGCGGGAGACCGCGTGCTCGTCGCCGTGAGCGGCGGCAAGGACTCCCACGGCCTCCTCTATCTCCTCCGCGAACTGAAGAAGAAGGCTCCCTTCCCGTTCTCGATCGTCGCGGTCAACGTCGACCAGGGTCACCCGGGTTTTCCGGAGCGCCTCCTCCCCGAGTACTTCGAGCGCGAAGGCTACGAGTACCGGATCGTCAAAGAGGACACCTACTCGGTGGTCAAAGAAAAGGTCCCGGAGGGCAAGACCTACTGCTCGCTCTGCTCGCGCCTGCGGCGCGGCATCCTGTACACGCTCGCGAGCGAGATGGGCGCGACCAAGATCGCCCTCGGTCACCATCGTGACGACAGCATCGAGACCTTGCTCCTGAACCTCTTCTACTCGGGGCTGAC
>JAEZYO010000850.1 GCA_023419055.1 Pseudomonadota bacterium
AGCGGTGGCTCTTCGAGCTCGTTTCGCTCGGGCGGTCGACGGACAGCGCCATCAACGCGCTGAAGGTCTGCGGGGTCTTGCCGATGCCGAGCGCCTCCTGCGCGAGCCGCAGCGCCCCACGCCGCTCGCGCGCGCGATCGCCGAGCAGCTCGTGCAGGTACTGCTTCACGTGATTGGCCGCCGCGCTGTCGAAGCACTTGGGCATGGCCTCCTCGAGCGCGCCGAGCATCTCCTCGGCGGTCGCGAAGCGCTGGTCCGCCTCCTCGCAGAGCGACTTCATCACCACGGCCTCGAGCGCCTTCGGATAGTTGGCGACGAGCTCCGAAGGCGTGCCGACGGGCTCCCCGCACACGATGCGCTTCACCGTCTCGCCGGGGTTCGTCCCCTTGAAGGGGTGAGTGCCCGTCGTGAGCGAGAAGAGCAGGATGCCGAGCGCGAACAGATCGCTCCGGCGATCGAGCGGCGCGCCTCTCACCTGTTCGGGTGACATGTACGCGACCTTGCCCTTGATCTCTCCTGCCTCGGTCAGCGTGGAAGCTCGCCCTGTCGCCTTCGCGATGCCAAAGTCGACGATTTTCGCGGCGCCCGTGTAAGTCACCAGGATGTTCTGGGGGGAAATGTCGCGGTGGACGATCCCCAAGTGCCGGCCGTCTTCTCCGCACAGCTCGTGCGCCGCGTGGAGGCCCCTGCACGCCTGCCCGACGAGGTTCACCGCCACGCTGAGCGGCAGGCCACCGCGTTCGATCGCCCGGTTCTGGACATAATGCAGCGACTCTCCCTCCACCCACTCCATGACCAGGTAGAGGGTGCCCTCGTGCTCGCCGAGCTCGAGGGTCTCCACCACGTTCGGATGGTGAATCGATGCAGCGAGCGACGCCTCCTCCAGGAACATCTGCTCGAGGCGGGCGTTGTCCATTCCGCCCGGCAAAATCACCTTGATCGCGACGAGCTTGGTGAAGCCGCGCGTGCCCAGTAAACGTGCTGCCCAGACCTGCGCCATGCCGCCCTTGGCGATCGGGACGAGCAGTTCGTAACGACCGAGTTCCTTCCCGGATTCGAGATTGTTCATAGGACTTCGTGCGCCCCGTCGGACGGGTCACGCATTGTCTCGGCGCTTCCCCGTGAAGCGCCCCACCGGTGTTCAAGCTATCGCGCTTCCGAACGAACCGCGAGCACGAATGTCACGCACGACGGGTGTGCGGATCTGACTCGCCGTGACGCGCGACGGCAGCGTGCTTGTGCGAGCGATCGCGGCACGTCGCGCAGCGCGCTCCGGCACGCGCGAGCTGGCGTGAGTGTGCTCGCGCACTCTTTGAAGTGATCGCGGACGAGTTGCGCGAGTCGTGGGTTCATGTCGTCCGGACGCCTTCCTCGGCGCGTCGCTCCGCGAGCGAACGGCGCGTCTACGGCAAGCGCCAGCCGCCGTAGGCCGCCGAAGGATCGAGCGGTTCCGGAGCAGGAGCGCCCGAACGTCGCGAGTAGTCGGCGGGCGCGAGGAGCTCGATGCCTGCCGCGACTCCGCCTGCGATCACGCGCAGAGCGGAGACGTTCGAGCGCGCGAGCACCCGATAATCACCCTCCGGAGTCGGAATGCCAGCCACGGCTGCGTGGGTCCCGCTCGCCTGGGCGACGTGACGAACGCTGCCGTCACGGAGCGTCGCCTCGATCTCGATCGGCGCCTTCGAATCGAGGATCCCGAGCCAGAACGCCTCTTCGTCGCCGAGCGGCAAGAGAAAGCCGGCGCCTTGGCGATCCGGCGCCACGGGCAGCGCGCCGAGACTGGTCGGCACGGCTCGAATCGCATCTCCTGGGGGCCGGCGAAAGCGCTGGAACGAAACGAGGAGCGAACGGAACCTGAGCCCCTCGGGTGCCGCGACCCAGCTTTGCGCTTCAGCGCCCGACACGCGCGGCGACCTCGTCGTAGAGCAGCTCGAGGGCCGCGGGAGGCAGGCCGAGATCGGCGGCGCGACGGCTGGAGTCGGCTTCGCCGGTGTCGAGATCCTCCTCGCGGCCGAAGATGGCCTCACCCAGGGCCTGACGGAAGGCGTCTTGCGAGCGATGCTCGAGCGTCCAGGCGAAGAAGGGAGAAGCGGCGACGGGCGCATGGACGCGCTTCCAGAGATCGAGCGGGACGAGCTCCGGATGATCCTGACTGGCCTCCACGAGCAGGCGCCAACTTTGCTCGAAGAGCGGCGCGGTCAGGATGGGCGCGCGACGCTGCAGCGTGGGATCGGGGCACTTGAGGGAGAGCGCTTCGACGTCCGGATGGTCGTTGCCGAGGAGCAGGCGGAGGTTTCTGATGACGTCGCTGAAGAGGCCCCAATCGGTTTGCCCCTTGAGCTGTCGTTCGAGCAAGAGAAGGTGCCCGCCGAGGATCCCCGAGAGCGGATTGTCGGACCTGTCGAGCAAGAGCTCGCGCAGTTGCTCCGAGAGCACCGAGCGCTCGTCGGCGAGGGCGACGCGCGCCTTTTCGAACTGAATATCGTCGGGTGAGCCCCACGGGATCCCGCGGCGCCGCATCAAGAGCGACGTCGTCGGCCGTACGTGCTCCTTGTCCGGCACGAGCACGTACGCCTCGAAACGATAGTTCCCCGGCGTGAGGACGATGCTCTGCGCGACGTGCGACTGATCACGCAGCTTGTAGCGGAGAAAGTAGGCGCCCGGCAAAAGCTCGATGCAGCAAGCCGCGATGGGATCGGGCCCGGTGCCGCGCCGGCCGGACTGCGCCAAGTCGACGATGACGTCACCGGCCTCGTCGAGGATCGCGACGTCTTCCCACGGCGCGGTGCCCGCCGCGCTCTCGTCTTTCGAGTAGGAGCGCGCGACGAGCAGGAGCTCGGCGCCGCTCCCGAGCTTCACGTCCACGCGCGGATCGCTCACGACGCTCCGGTGATACTCGCGCGTGGTGCGGGTCCCAGGGAGGGGGATGGGTGTCGCTATCTCCGGGACCGGTGGCAGCGTCTCGGTCTTGTTGTCCCAGTTCGCGTCGAGCAAAATCACCTTTTCGATCACCTGCCTGCCGATCAGAATGCGAAACTGATAGAGCCCGCGCGGTAGATCGGTGTGCAGCATGCCTTCGGCGGTCTCGATCGACACGAAGCTCGAGTCGACCAGGCGAATCGCGGCGGTCGGCTCGTCGGGATCGAGCGAGAGGCTGAACGGCCCCGACCCGAGCGCGGGCGGTAACCCCGGTTCGCTGATCGAGATTTCGGCTCCCTGTCTCGACACGCTGAAACCGTGCCGCAGGCGCGCCTCCGCCACCTCGGCCAGGTAGAGGCCGGGCGTGAGCCGCAAGCGATGACCACCTGCGGCGATGGTGAACCACTCTCCCGGTTGAGGCGGAGCTCCGCTCCAAAGTCGCGCCTTCTGGCCCTCGGCGGCCGAAGGAAAGCGGAGCGTCACCTCGAGCTCTGCGGGGAGCAGGCCGCGCGCGAACACCAAGCCTTCGGACTGGGTGACGATCTCCGGCGTCTTGGCGACCTCGGGGCTGATGCGTTCGGCGGGGTCGAGCCAGTCGAGCTGCGCCTGACACAACCAGTTCGCGAGCGAGCGCCCGGTGACGCGGCCCGTTGCGTCGGCGGCGGCTCCAGTGAGCCCCAAGAGGAGGTTCCAGGTGAAGACGCCGTGCCAGCGATGGTCGTCTTGAGGGATGGGCTTTTCGACCGCCTTCAGGGGGCGCGGAGCAGCGAAGGCGACGAAGCGCGGACCCCCGGCGCCACCGGCTCCAATCGGGCTGAGCGGTGGCGGAGTGGGGGACGCGAGCACCTTGCGGTCCATGCAGCAGTCGACCCAGAGCACGAGCTCACGAAAGTACTGCGCGTCCTGCAACCACTGCAGCCATCCGGTCGGGAAGACATTGGCCGTGACGGCCTCTTCGGTCGCGTTGCCGGTCAAGAGGCACGCCTGGTTCACGTTCGGTGAGAAGCCGTGACCCGCGACGTAGAGGTACAGGCGCTTGCCGACGGCGCGGCCGTGGCCCTTCTCTTGATTCGCCTTCGCGAGTCCGTCGAGCCAGAGAAACGCCTTCTCGAGCTCGTCCCTGGTCGGCGCCGCCTCGGGAGGGGACTTGGAATCCGAGGAGCGAATCAAGCGGATCCGGGAGGAGTCCAGGCCTCCTCCCGAAGGTTTCGCTCGAGTGAGCCACTCGACGATCGCGTTCGCGTCGTTCTCCGGGCCGTTCAGGTGCGCGGGCGGATCCCCGAGCACCGGGTAGCTCGAGAGCCCGATGACGATGGCGTAGTCGTCGCGCATGAGCTCAGGTCGGGTAAGCGGTCCTGATGAGGACCTTGTCGTTCTCCGACAGCTCCGAGTTGAGGTCCGCCGAGAAGCCGTCGAGCGTCCACGCTTTCGGGATCGGGTACATCATGATCGAGTCGGCGTCGACCTTCGTGGCCAGCACCTCGCCCGGCGCGTAGAAGCGGAACATGTTGTTCTCGATCGTGGACTCGTCCCAGTTGTTGGGCGGCCCCGAGAGGTCTTGAATCACCGCGGGCTTGTTCCACTGGACGGCACCTTTGGGGTTCTGGTGCTCGTGGATCAATCCGAGCGCGTGCCCGAACTCGTGGAGGACCACGCGGCGGAGCTCTGCGTCGGCGGAGTCGTCCTTCAACCAGCCGTAGTTCATGGTGGGGCGCGGCTCGGGGATTTGCCGGCAAATCGTGCCGAGGTACGACCAGGAGCCCTTGCCGGGCTGGAACGCGATGCGCACGTCGCTCTGACCGTTCTGGACGAAGTCGAACTTCAAGCCTGCGAACTTCAGCCATTCGGACGCGACCTTCTTCACGCGTTGCTGAAGCGCCGGGCTCCCCTCGAGGAATCGAATCTTGATCTGATCGTTCGGCTGCCAGCGCGCACTCCGGAGAAGCGCCGCCCTCCGCTGCTTCAAGAGCGACTGATCCGCGTCGGGCAGCTCCTCGAGCGTCGGGCACATGCAGAAATGTTCTTCGTTCATGTCACGATCCCTCCCGAGTCACCCACCGCGAAGCCCCGCGTGGGTCAGACAGACTCTGCTCCTG
>JAEZYO010001063.1 GCA_023419055.1 Pseudomonadota bacterium
CACGGATCGACCGTTGCCTCGCGTGCCCACGGTGCACCGCCCGTCGTTGTGCTTCGTCGCGCAGGGAGCGAAAGAGGTCGTGCTCGGCACGAGCGTGTACCGCTACGGCGAAGGCGAGTTCCTGTTCTCGTCCGTCGACCTCCCCATCACCGGCGAGGTGCTGGAAGCGTCCAGGAGCAAGCCCTACTTGTGCCTGGTGCTGGAGATCGACGCGAGCGTGGTGTTCGAGCTCGCGACCGTGCTCAAGCTGCCGCCGTCGCGAGCGGGCGCGACGCCTCGCGCGCTCTTCGTCGGCGAGCGCGATCCGGACATGACCCACGCGTTCGAGCGGCTCGTGCGCTGCCTGGCCAAGCGAGCCGACGCGGAGGTGCTGGCCCCGAGCTTGATGCGCGAGATCACCTACCGCTTGCTGCAAGGACCTTATGGCGCCGCCGTGCGTGAGCTCGGCATCGCGGACAGCCAGACGCGACGCGTGGCGCGCGCCATCGAGCTCCTGAAGCAGCGCTTCACCGAGCCTCTCCCGACGGCCGCGCTAGCGCGAGCCGCCGGGATGAGCGTCTCCTCCTTCCACGCGCACTTCAAGCGCGTCTCCAGCATGAGCCCGCTCCAGTATCAGAAGCACCTGCGCCTCCACGAAGCGCGGCGCCTCCTGCACGCGGGTCGCCCCAGCGCGGCCGAAGTCGCCTTTCAGGTCGGCTACGAGAGCACGTCTCAGTTCAGCCGCGAGTACGCGCGCCTGTTCGGATTGCCACCGATCCGAGAGCGGCGAACCGGCTAGCACCTCAGAGCTTGATCTTGCGCGCGAGCGCTTCCTTCTGCGCATCGGAGATCGTGGGTCCGAGCAGCGTGAGGAAGTAGGGCTTGTCGGCGAGCCGGATCATGAGCCCGAAGCGCGTGTTCGCGGCTTCGGCGCCGAGCCCAGCGATGGGCTTGGCCGGCGTACCCTTCGCCGCGTAGTCGACCGTGCTCTGGTACTCCGCGGCGGGGCGAGCCGAGAGCGTGACCATGCTGAACCCCTTGGCCGTGCTCTGCCACGTGCACTCGCCGAGCAGGGAGCCCGTGGCCGTCCCGGATTTGGGGGGCTCGCTGAGCTTTCCGATGGCCGCCTCCGCGTCCTCCGTCGTGAGCAAGGCGCAGACGTCTACGGGTTGGCCGTTGACGGCCATGGTGCCGGCGGCCTGGGCTTTCTCTGCGGCTTGCGCGACCTCGGGCGGCAGGTTCTTGGCAACGGCCTCGGCGACGGCGGCGCTCGCCTGGGCCGCGACCTGCGCCTCGGGAGTGCTCTCGCTCGCGGTGCTCTTCGAACAGGCGCTGAGGAGGCAGAGGAAGGAAACGTAGACGACCGAGGAGGAGTGATTCATTGGAACTCCAAAGGCTAACAGCTGCTTCATCACCCTGGGAAGTGGTGCGCTCGCCCGTGCGCAAAGCTCGCTCGCTCTCGGTGCGAACCTGTAGGAGCTCCTCCGCCTGCCGCGCACCCGCGTCGACTGTTCGCGCGGCCAACCAACCGTACGGCTCGTCGCTCATTTCGAGACTCTCGCCGTCAGCACGCCAGGACCTCACGTGACGGAGCAGCTCAGCCAGCGCGGCCCCTCCGGGTCCGACGTCGCGAAGCTGATCAACCTGAGCGGGCTGCCCGACCTCGGCGCGCAGCAGCAGTTCGTGAACCAGCTCGCGATGACGCTGTTCTCCTGGATCAAGAAGAACCCGGCGCGCGAGCGCGCGCTCCAGGGGCTGCTCGTCATCGACGAGGCGAGGGACTTCGTGCCCTCCGGTAAGGCGGTCCCCGGCAAAGACAGCCTCATTCGACTCGCCGCGCAGGCGCGCAAGTACGGCCTCGGCATCGTGTTCGCGACGCAGGCGCCGAAGAGCATCGATCACAACGTGATCGCCAATTGTTCGACGCAGTTCTACGGGCGCCAGAACTCGCCCGCCGCCATCGACACCGTGAAAGAGCAGCTGAGCCAGCGCGGCCCCTCCGGGTCCGACATCGCGAAGCCCCCGCGCGGCGTCTTCTACGCCTTCACCGAGGCCCGCGGCGGTCAAGGTGCAGACGCCGCTCTGCCTCTCGCATCACCCCGCGAGCCCACCCGCGGAAGACGAGGTGCTGAAGAAGGCGGAGCAGTCACGCAAGCTCGTGTGACGGACGGCGTGACGCAGGTGCGACCATTCGAACGAAACGCATCTGTGCCGGGCCGGTGTTCGGGCGCATGGCCGCACTTCGGTTCGGGAACTTGTTGCATCCTGTCGGGATCGCCGGGCAGGATCCTTCACGATGCGCGCCACGATTGCCCTTCTTTCCGTTCTGTTCCTCGGCTGCACTGCCTCGTCCGACTACATGAAGGCGGCGGAAGCGCCCCGCGCACTCGCGGCGCCGCCGGATGCGGCGCTCGTCGTCTTCGTTCGCTACGAGGACGGCGCCATCATCGACAACATCACCTTGTTTACCGACCGTGGCCGCTTCCTCGGCGACGTGCCCCCGGACAGTTGGTTCGTCGCCACGCTGTCCCCGGGCGACTACATCTTCCTCGGACGCGGCCAGCACCCGTCGCCGCTCGTCGCCCAGCTGGCTCCCGGTCGTGTGTATTTCGTGGAGGTCGCCCTGGAGCATCACACCTGGGGCGCCAGCAGCGAGAACGCGACACGCATGCTCAAGTTGTATCCCCGCGGCCCGCGAGCCCCGGAGTGGCAAAGGGTACTTTTGGCGATGGAGGAGGCCCAATTCAACCAGGCCGACCTCGCCGGCGGACAGGCCGAAATCGACGCCAAGCGCGCAGTTTTCGAGCGGCTCGCGTTCGAGGCGCGGGAGGATCTCAGCGACGACGACGAAGAGACGCAGCGCGCGCGGACCTTACCCGCGGAGTGGGGCGTCGCGAGCTTCCAGCGTTGAGGCCGCCTCTCCGAGGTCGAGAGGATCTCTGCGGCCTCGATTGCCGGCGGCCTGGATACCGTCCGCTTGATCCCATTCGCGGGCGACACCACGACTAACCTGACGCAGATTCCAGCAGAAGTCCGGCTCGGGTAACCGGGATCGTGCCCCCCTAGGAGAACGGATGATGTCATGCGCGCAGTAAGCGGTCTGGTCGTTGGTGGTGGGCTGGTAGCGATCTGCGCGCTGACCTTGTCGTGCGGTAGCCCCTGCACCGAGCCACACTTCGAGCCAGGGACACGTTTCCGAGTCACCGTTCAGAATGATGAAAGCATCTGCGGTGGCTGGCTCACGTTTACCACGGGCCAGTCCTTCGAGATCGAAGCGGGTCCGACTGTTTTTCCCAACGGATGCCCACAATCGCCAGCGGCTGATCCACCGCCTTTCGAGACCAGTCAGTTCAAGTGCGTGGGGCGCAGCGGAGCATTTGGCACTTTGGGAATCTCGTGCCACGCTGCTGTGCCGGGTTGCGACGCCGCTCCCTTTTCTTTCGTTCCCTCGAAGGTGCCAGAGGGACGTGAAGAAATCAGCACGACCTACGAGATCCGCGGCGGCGTCGGGAACGGATGCGGAGGGCCGCATTGCGAAGCAGCCATCCCAGTCACGATTCAACGAATCTAGGTGGCAGAACCGGGGGACGGCTCAGGTCAGCGAGCTTAGAGACCCGGTGTTCGCGTGTGGCCAGCAACCGCCTCGATTTGCCGCGGAGGTGCTCAACTCCTTGAAGTGCGTCGTCGGCCGTACGTACCTTCGAGCAAAGATGGCGACGAAGCGTGAGGTCCTGGCTTGTCTGACAGCGGAGGAGCTGCGTGGTGCTGTCGAGCGTTGCGAGCTCGAGGTGCAAGACAGGCCATCCAAGGAGCGGCTGATTGAAGCGGTCGCAGCCTCCAAGAAGGCGACGCTCGCGGACCTCTTGCCTGACCTGCCTCGGGAGCGACTGAAGGAGATTTGCCGCGAGCTCGCGCCGGAGCGTTTCCATTTCTTTATCGATGCTCTGATCAGTCGACGATGTTGTTCGAATCGATCCGATTCCGCAAAGCTCGGCGTCGACG
The DNA here is from genome assembly GCA_023419055.1 of Pseudomonadota bacterium. The sequence goes on from JAEZYO010001063.1 coordinate 3,982, forward strand.
GAGCGCGGCGATGGGAGAGGTCGGGGACCGTTGCGCGGATAGTGCGTTGAAGCGCCGACTTCACGCGCGCACCCGCTGAAGGGCGCGAGTTCACTCGGTCGCGTCACTCAGCTCGCGCTCGATCTGCTCGATGCTGGGCAAGTTGGCCTCCAGGTCCTTGGGCAGCGCTGAAGCGAGCTGGTACTCGGCGACGCCCATGGGCTTGTTCGTGTCGCGGAGGGCGTACCCGGCGACGACGCGGTTCTTGCTCTTGCAGAGCAGGAGCCCAATGGTGGGCCCGTCTTACGACTTGCTGCGCCCAAGTTCCACTTGGGGCAGATGCTGCGCTACATCGGCTCGGATCATCTCGCGCAGCGGTGATGTGTCGATGGTGGGGCCGCTTGCGACGGTGGCGCCGCTTGCGGTGCATTTCGCGAGCCGAGCCTTCTTGGCAGAGAGCTCCTTTCGGACGTACTCGGCTTCCTTCGCTGCTCGATGGATCGGCCCCTCCGAATCTACCGGCATGACTGCGACGACGACGGGCACTTCACCCTCCGGGAATGACGTCCACACTCGCGCCAGCGTGTCCCGTACATGTCGCTCCAACTCCGAGGGGGAGTCCACGTCGAGATTCAGAGGCACGGTGTGGTTCCAGGTCCCGTTCACCCACGAGAGTGGCGACCGGTAGGTGAAGTGTCCCTGGACCTCCCACGAACGTTTCACGTAGTCGGCTACCGAATCGAACTCCAGCGCGAGCTGATCGAGTGCCTCACTGATGGCGCGGCTCGACACCTTCGTCGCCGCCGTGCGCGTGCCCTTGAGCAGGCCCAAGGCTCCGTACAACTGCTCGAAATGAGCCTCCGCGTTGGTCGCGAATCCGCGGTGCGTCTCGCTCCACACGAGCGAGTCGCCGTTCTTCGTGCTGCCCGGGATGACCTCCGACAGCTCGCGGTTGAAGAGCTCGATAGGGTGGTGCTGGCGAAGCAGGGGCTCGAGCTTGTCCGCGAGTCCCCTCGCAGCCTTCTCGAGGTCTTCCGAAGATTCGAGGCCAGCGAGGGGGGTCGTCGAATAGTCGAAACGAACCCGTTCGCCGTCCCAATGCACGAGCCCGATCGTTCGGCGATCGCCCGAGATGGCGTTCGTCACGACCTGCAAGTATCGGAACTCAAGCGTTCTGGAGGGCATAGCGAACCTGATCTTCGAGAGCCTCGTAGGCGAGCCTGCGCGCTCGCACGAACCGTATGATTTCACCACGCATCCCGCCCTTGTCCAGTCCGGGTGGCCATCTCCTGGCAAACCCGGCGACGGTGGCGTCGTCGAGGGTGCTCACGAGTGCGGCAAACCTGGGAAACAGCTCGCCTAGCTTTCCGGCCCGCCAGCGGTTGGCGAGCGTGCTGAACACGACATGGTCCTCCCAGGCGTGCTGGGTGAGGGTCTTCGTGAAGTCTGGACCCACTCCCGACTCGTCGATCTGTTCGATGCCGAACATCGCGCGTCCGTGATCGATCGCCACGATGTTTCTGCGATGCCAGAGAGCGTTCGGGTTCTCGACGCTCCTGTCGCTGTGCCAGAAGAGGGCGTCGAACAGGAAGATGAACAGCATTTGCTCGTCCTGTCCCTTGAGGGGCCAGCGCAGGTTTTCTGGAGTGATTTTGGTTGCCCCACCAAGGTGCCGGGAACAGAAAACCAACTCGTTGCGGTTGCGCTGGTGCATGGCTCGCGCGGCACGCCCTACCTCGCTGTCGTCGTAGTCGAAGACGTCTTCCGGGAATCGGGCAACGGCTACTTCAGGCGTCCAAATGCCGAAATGCGCGCAGAGGTCGGAGCACGCGAGCTCAACGAGAAGGGCCGAGGGCCGCTTGTCCGCAACCTTGACCACCCAAGCCCCGCCTGCCCCACCGTCCAACTCCATCTGGAAAAGAATGGGGAGAGTACGCCCCTCGTCGAGGACGCGGTGCGGCGTCCCAAACGTCAGCTCCGGGATTGCGGCCCCGCTCTGAAAGTACATCCGACGCCATTGTGTTCGACTCTGGCCGATAGACCCAAGTTTCCAGGAATTTGCCGCTCGCCCCGCGGAGGGTCAGCAGCTTTCACGATGCGTCAGGTGCTGCGCGATCGATTGCCCGAAGTTGACGCAGACGGTTCCGGCTCCTTACCCGCGGCGTGG